>JAAHIA010000256.1 GCA_010671975.1 Leptolyngbya sp. SIO4C1
TACCGCTTAAGGCGAGCGTCGCCTTAAGCGGTAGGGGGGTGGGGCGGGCCGAACCGCCCCACGCAGCCCCTCTAGCAATCAGCCAGAAACCCATCCTAACAATACCGCCCATACACCTGACTTGCCGCCCGATGCAGCAGCGAATGCCGATAAATCAGCGCCTCCATATCGCTGCCATAGCCCCCCCCAATCACGCAGGCCACTGGGTAGCCCGCCCTAACGCAGGTCTCTAGCACATAGCGATCGCGCTCAAAAATTCCCGTATTCGTCATCGCCAGCTTACCCAGCCGATCGTCTTTATGCGTGTCGGCCCCCGCATCATACAGCACCAAATCTGGCTGCACCTGCGCTAGCAACCCCGGCAAATGATGCCGCAGCTGCCACAGATAGTCCTCATCGCCGGTGCCCTCCGCCAGCGGCACGTCCAAATCGCTGGTCTGCTTCAGCCGAGGAAAATTGACCTCGCAGTGCATCGAGAAGGTAAACACGCTGGGGTCCTGCTGAAAAATCCAGGCGGTGCCGTCGCCCTGATGCACGTCTAGATCGACCACCAGCAGCCGCTGCGCTAGGCCCTGATGCTGCAAAACCCGAGCTGCTATCGCCAGGTCGTTAAAAATGCAAAACCCCGAGCCGTAGTCAGGAAACGCATGGTGCGTGCCGCCCGCCGTATTGCAGGCCAGCCCCTGCTGCAGTGCCAGCTTTGCCGTCAGGATGGTGCCACCCACGGCCGTACAGGTGCGCTGCACCAGTCCCGGACTCCAGGGTAGGCCAATCCGCCGCTGTGCCTGCGGGGTGAGCGTGCCCTCGCAGTAGGCCAGCACGTACTCCGGCTGATGCACAAACTTAATCCAGTCGGTGACCGGGCGACCGGGCGGATAGATCTGCTCAGGCGATATCACACCGTCATGTAGCAGCCGATCGCACAGCCGCTTAAACTTCGGCATGGGAAAACGGTGACCCGCCGGCAGCGGCGTCACATAGTCAGCATGATAGATGACGGGAAGGCCGCTCAACCGGAGCTAGAAGCTAGAGACTACAAAAATGAGTTTAGCGATCGCTTGCGCCGCACGTCGAGCTTGTGCGCTAGGCTGCCGTCTTGCCAGTCGAGCGGATGCGTTTCTTCGGCAGGCAGCACTGTAACTACCGGCTGCTTCACGTCAAACGACACCACTTTGGGGCGCGGGGCGGGTGACGGACTCACCTGCTGAATCGCACCGCTGGCCTGAATCGACATCACCTGAGCTGAGGGATACTGCGGCTTGATCTGCGGGTGCTGCTGACGCAGCTGGGCGCGGCGCTGGCTTAGCTGCTGTCGCTTGAGGGTGGCCGCCCGTGCGGCTGGTGAAAGGCGACGACGACTGCGGGCGCGGCGGAGGCTAGCGGGCTGGCCCGGACGCGACATTACCAGGCAGCCGCCAGCACAGGCAACTACCAGTGCCCACAGCGGCCAAATCGGCATGGCGCGCTTGGCAGCATCTAGCGTAGCGGCTGGGTCGACTGCTGAAGCATCGGCAGCCGGCAGTCGAGAGGTGACGGTGGCATCGCTGACGCTCGCTGGGGCAGGCTCGCTTGGCACCGTTTCGGCCAGCTGCTTACCAGGGCTGGTGAGGCCGCCGATTGCGATCGCGCTAGTCAGCAGCAGCAGCAGCCAAAAGCCGCCGACTAAGACCCACGGGCGCACTAGCACCAGCTCGTATAGCAGCTTAGAGCCCCAAAGCCGTTCGCCAGGCTTAGGTTTGGGCTTCACCGTAAACAGCTGCTTAATTTCTTTAGACCCTTTTGGATGCTCAGCCATGGCACAACGTCATTTTTCTAAAAAAAGCGCCCCTGCATCAAAGATATCGGCATTTTAGGGGCATGTTGTTCAGATGACCAGACCTAGTCTGTAAATTTTAAAGTGAGTTTTGGACGTAATGGTGCTTTTTTAGTCTATTGGTGAGTGTGAATTCTTCAGCCTAATGGCGGGTATTAGCGAGTCAATCTATCGGTGGGTATTAGCGAGTCAATCTATCGGTGAGTATTAGCTAGTCAACCTCACGGTGGGTATTAGCTAGTCAACCTCACGGTTGAGTGCCGGTACATACTGCAGCGGATCCTGCGCGACCCAGCCGGACTGGGAGTTGGTGCGCACTTCAAAATAGAGAAACGAGCCTGTGGCTCCATTCTCTCTTACTGTACCCAGCGGACTGCCCTGCTGCACGCGATCGCCCACGGCAACGGCGACGCCTGCTAAGTTGGCGTAGCGGGTTTGTAACCCCTGCTGATGGTTGATGACGATTAAGCTGCCGGTGTCTCCCTGGTCGCCGGCGAAGGCGACGGTGCCGTCGGCAACGGCGAGCGCCTGGCTGCCTGGCTGCGCCGTTAGGGCAATGCCGCTATTGAAAAATAGCTCGTCTCGCTCGGGGTGCGGCTGCCAGCCGTAGCTCAGAATAATTGGTGCGGCTGTGGCGAGCGGATAGCCGGACAGCTGCTGGCTGCTGGCTGCGGCAGGCTGATTGCCGGCTGCGCCGGGGACTTGGTTTCTGCCAGGGATGAAAACGCGGCTGGGTACGGCTGCCTGACAGCCGTTGATTTCAAACAGTACGTCGGCTCGGGTGCCGTAGCGTTCGGCTAGCGTTTGCCAGGTTTCGCCACTGGCGGCGTCAACGGCAATGCCATTGACGGGCGGCACTAGAATTGCTTGGCCGACCGGCGGCGACGCGCCGAGCTGAGGGTTGAAGGCTAGCAGCGTGGCCTTGAGCAGCCCGTACTGAGCAGCAATGCTGTCTAGCGTTTCGCCAGCGGCGACGGTGTGCTGTGCCATTCGCTCTAGAGCCGGCGGCGCACAGAGCGAGGTGTCTTGGCTGAGCGCGCTACTGCCTAGCGATAGCCAAAGGCTACCTGTCAATATCGCCAGTCCTGCTCGTATTTGACGAAGTGGCTGGCTTAGACGCCCTCTATTCACGGTTATAATCCTTGGCAACGGCCGTTTTACTTTATCTGCTTTTTTCTTCATTGTAAGTTGCTAAAAACCCGCCTAAGTTCGGCTGCTAGCTAAAGAAAAACCAGATCCAAAAGCATCTCTCTATTCGCTAAGGTAAAGTCAGGTTAATGCAGTGACCTGAGTCTGCTACTAAGCCGTTTTGCTGATTCAATTCTGAGGAAAGGACAATATGGGGGTTTCTCCAAAGCAGATAGGACTCTATGCTGCCTTGATTGGCTTGAGCGGCGGTGCCGGCTGGCTCGGCCATCGCTATGCGGCACTAGAGTCTGCCCGGCTGCAGGCAGAAACGGCTCGAACCGCAGCGCTGCGGGCGTCTGCTCTAGAAACTTCCTTGGATACGCGAGCTCAGGTTGCGAGCCTGCCGGTTCCCAACAACCCAAACTTTATTGCCGATGCGGTAGAGCGTGTGGGCGCTTCGGTCGTGCGGATTGATGCCTCTCGCTCGGTGCGAGGGGTGCCTGATGCGTTTGAAAATCCGCTGTTTAAGCGCTTTTTTGGCGAAGACCTGCCGCCCGAGTCGCAGCTGCCTGACCGGGTAGAGCAAGGCACGGGGTCTGGCTTCATTCTGACGCCAGAGGGTCAGCTGATTACCAATGCCCATGTGGTAGAAGGCGCAGACACGGTGACGGTGACGCTTACCGATGCTCGCACGTTTGAGGGCAAGGTTGTTGGGGTAGATGCCATCACCGACATTGCGGTGATTAAAATTGAGGCGACCAATTTGCCGGCCGCGCCGCTGGGCAGCACTGACGAGCTAGCACCCGGGCAGTGGGCGATCGCAATTGGCAATCCGCTAGGGTTAGACAATACCGTCACGGCTGGCATCATCAGCGCCCTCGACCGCAGCAGCTCTCAGGTTGGCATCTCTGATAAGCGGGTGCGCTTCATTCAGACTGACGCGGCGATTAACCCTGGCAACTCAGGCGGGCCACTGCTCAACGCGCAGGGCGAAGTGATCGGCATGAATACAGCCATCCGCGCCAATGCGCAGGGGCTGGGCTTTGCGATTCCGATTGAGACGGCTAAGCGAATTTCCGATCAGCTGTTCTCAAATGGGGAGGTGCAGCATCCCTACCTAGGGATTCAGATGGTTAATCTCTCACCCGAAATGCGCGAGCGGATTAATACGGACGCCGAGCTAGATATCAAAATTGAGGCGGAGACCGGCGTGCTGATTGTGCGGGTGATGGAGCAGACGCCGGCTGAATCTGCTGGCCTCAAGCGCGGCGACATCATTAAGAAAGTCAACGGTGTGGACGTCAGCGACGCCACTGAGGTACAGGCTCAGGTAGAGAGCAGCCGCATTGGGGAAGCGCTGATGGTTGAAATTGATCGCGGTGGCGACGCTCAAACGATCGAAGTTAAGCCAACGACGCTGCCGGAAGATCTGCAGTAGGCGGCTGTGCTGGCAGCGCCGGTTGGCGCTGCGATAGCTGTGATGCTTAGAGCCAGAATTTTAGAGCCCGCTGCTGAGGAATGTGCTCGAAAATGAAATACCCACAGATCGAGTTTCGACTCCGCTCAACTCTCAAAACTGGCAGGTTGAGCGAAGTCGAAACTGGGTTGATTGAGTATGTTATTTAGCCGCAGCTCCCTTAGAGCTCAAAAGGATCGCTATCGTCGAGCGAACCGATGCCAGACAGGTTATCTTCTAGCTCCATGCGCTGCTCCATCTGCCGCAGAAAGTAGCCCGTCATCATGGCAGAGGCTAGCAGGCTGGCCAAATTTTCGCGATCGGTAGTGACTTGAACATTGAACCCTTCGCTGGGCAGCACCCCCACCAGTCCCTGAACGTTTTGGGAAATAATCTGCTTGATTTCGCTACTGACGGATTGCGCAACGCGCGTCAGCACCTCAGGCGATTGGTGCTGCAGATACTTCAAAAGCTGATTCGACTGATCCTCACTCGCATCTAGGCTAATAAAGTCTGCGCTTTCAGGGTTAAACATAGAAACTTAAGGATTTCTTTTATCTACCTTAGCTCGATCGGTGGGATTCATCCAGGGTTATTTCCCTTATATGCTTAATCTTGGCAAAGCTTTGTGTAAATAGCGGGTAGATTCACCATAGTCAGTCCCAGCTTAATCCGACGTTAACGATCTGATGAATTTGCAGATGGCTTTCCGTGCGGTCTTCCCGCTCACGCCTGCTCTCCTTCGCTCTCGCTCTCTGCGTCCTCTGCGGCTTTGTCAGCATCTGATGACTCATCGACGGCCTCAGTCGCTGGCAGGCTAATCTGCGGCAGCTGATCAATCTCGAAGCGCTGGTAGAATTTCTCAGTCACCTGCAGCCAGAAGGAGCGACCGTCAGACTGGCGGCGCTTGCGCACAAATCCCTGGTCGACAAGATCGTGAACGTGCTGATAGACGCCCGAGCCGCGCAGATCGACAAGGTCGGGCTGAGTGATGGGGCCTTTGAGGGCGATCGCAGCCAGCGTTCGGAGCGCGCCGAGCCCAATATCGAGCGGGATCAGCTGATCGACGAGCGGCTTAAACGGCGGTCGGAGCTGCAGGCTGTAGCCGGCTTCGGTTTCGGCAATCTCAAGAGCGCTGTCGCGATGGGCGTAGTCGCCCATGAGTTCAATCAGCCCGGCTTCAGCGGTCTGGCGATCGCAGCTGGCATAGTCGGCGAGCTGAGCGATGGTGAGCGGCTGCGCCTTGAGATACAAAATGGCTTCAATCGTTTGGGCCAGTCGCGGCATGGCAGAGGCAAACGCTGAGTCAACAGGTGAATCTAGTCTAGGTTTCGACCGGTCAGTTCGACAAAGATATCTTCTAAGTTGGAGGCGCGGGTCATCATGCCGGTTTTGTCTGGCTGCTGGTCGAGATAGTCGTTAGCGGCGTCCAGCGTTGGGAAAAAGTCATAGTCCCAGCGATCGCCCGTCTGCTTCATGACGATGCCTTCACCGTGCTTTTGCCGCAGCTCGGCCAGCGTGCCGGTTTCAATCAGCTGACCGCGATCCATAATACCGATGCGATCGCACAGATATTCAACTTCTTCCATATAGTGCGTGGTCAGCAGCATGGTCATGCCCTGCTGCTGGTTGAGATCCTGGATGATTTCCCACAGCCGCCGTCGCGTCTGCGGGTCGAGCCCCACGGTGGGCTCATCGAGAAAGAGAATTTTGGGCTGGTGCAGCAGCGCTCGGGCAATCTGCAGACGACGCTGCATGCCGCCTGAGAGCAGTTTGGCTTTGTCGGCTTTGCGATTGCTTAGGCCCACATAGCTCAGCCAGCGATCGATTTCCTGCTGCCTCACCCGGTTGGGAATATGGTGCATCCGACCGTGAAATTCCATATTTTCCCAGACGGAGAGATCGCCATCGATGCTGACCTGCTGCAGCACTACCCCAATCTGGCGGCGCACCTCTGCCGGCTGTCGGCTGATGTCGCAGCCGGCGACCACAATATCGCCCTGCGTTGCCTGAGCCAGCGTCGTCAGCATGCGAATGGTCGTTGATTTGCCTGCCCCATTGGGACCCAGCAGGCCAAAGATCTCACCCGGCTCAATGGTCAGCGACAGGTCGTTGACCACGCAGGCGTTGTTGTAGACTTTGTGAACGTTTCGCAGAGAAACTGCAGCCGCCATAAGATTAAAAAGCTTCAATAAAACTGTTGTAGAGCATTAGCGGCAGCCAGCGCAAAGCATGAGAGCAAAAATTGAGAATCAGGTGTTGCTGATCCATCCTGACGATGTGCCCCACTATAAGAAAAAGGGCTCCGTGGTTCGCAATAGCTATTTCTGGGCGCTGCGCTCGATTGCCGATCGCGCCGGGTTTGAGAAACCCTGGGAGTTTGATGAAGTGGTTTGGCCGGCGCTGATGCGAATGCTGACGGCTTTTGCTGAGTCGGGCTACCTAGGCTACCACGAGACGCTTTTAGAATTTGACCCAGCCGATTTGATTCCGCCTGCGCTGAAGCCGGTTGCCACCTGGCGCGCCGATGACGAAGAAGAATAGCAAAAAAAAAGACGGACCGAAGTCCGTCTGGTTCCTCTGACTAAACTATTAAAATGGCTGCTAAGAAAAGGGAGATATCCAGGCTTACATCAGGCCCAGCTGTGCCAGGATGCCTTGACCAGTGATGTACTCAGTGGCCAAACCGATGACAAAGCCCAGCATGGCTAGGCGGCCATTCCAATTCTCAGCGAATTGAGTAAATCCGAATTTGTTGGTTGTCTCTTCCATGATTGACCTCGCTTGCTTTAATTAAGAACTATAAAGCTCTGTAAATAAAATGTTACTTAAGTTGACTTGTTCCCGCAATGTGTCTGGA
>JAAHIA010000257.1 GCA_010671975.1 Leptolyngbya sp. SIO4C1
ACGACAGGCCAGCCAGCCTGGAATCCAAGCGGTCTCAAAGCCCAGCAGCACGCGCGCATGACCCACTACCAGCAGCACGCTGACAACGGCTCCGAGCAGCAGCTTAGCAGCTACCCGTCGCGCCGCCTGCCGCCGCTGCTGCTCAGCCGAATTGAAGGCCGCATTGACCTGATCGTGAATGGGATAAACTAAAAAGCCAGCCTTCTCCAGCGCCTTTTGCAGGCTTTCTGGGGCCACTTTGCGACTGTGGTGAATCGTCGCTTCTTCTGTAAAAGTATCAACCTTACAATCTTTGACCCCTGAAATCTGAGTGAGCGTCTTTTCGACGAGGGCCACTCGCTCTTCAGATTCTAGCCCACTGACTTTAAGGGTTAGCGTTTCCATGACCTTGGTATCTTTGGTAGGTAGCTCTGCGCGATCGCAAGAGAGGATTTACGAGCACTGTCAACAGCTGAAACAGCTTCAGAATGGCTCAAATTCAACCGTTTCATCGGCTGAACTGGTAGAAGCAAGCTAAAACGCTAGCCGCCAATTTACCCTACAAGAAAACACACCGGTATCAGGAACACACACCCTTATAAATATGTCCCAGTGACTCGGCCTTTCAGCGCAGCTTTATCGCTTGGCTAAACTATAGGCCCTTCTCATTAAAGCAAGTTGTTCTGAGGATAGCAAAACTGAGCTCAAACGTCAGATTTAACCCTCAGCGTTACCCTGCTCGATCGGCCTGATCTAGCGCTCAGATAGCGTCAGCTGTTGGTGATAGCTTGTAGCAGTCATTAATCAGTTAGATACGTATTTTTGCGGATAAGTTCCCTGCTGAAACCGCCGCAGTCGCAGCGCATTTGTAATTACCGAAACAGAGCTAAAAGCCATCGCTGCCCCAGCCACAATCGGATTAAGTAACCAGCCATAAAGCGGGTAGAGTAGCCCCGCTGCAATCGGTATACCAGCGACATTGTAGATAAAAGCGAAGAAAAGATTCTGGCGAATGGTGCGAAGAGTGGCGCGACTTAGCTGAATGGCTGTGGCAACGCCCTGTAGATTGCCAGAAATCAGCGTCAGGTCGCTCGCTGCGATTGCAATATCAGTGCCAGTGCCAATCGCAATGCCAACATCTGCCTGAGCTAGAGCAGGCGCATCGTTGATGCCGTCGCCGACCATTGCCACTCTGGCCTGAGCCTGAAGTTGCTGAATCACCGCCGCTTTCTGGGAGGGCCGCACCTCAGCCACCACCTGTCGAATGCTCACCTCGCGCGCTACTGCTTCAGCCGTTCGCCGGTTGTCGCCAGTCAGCATCACCACGGTTAGCCCCATCTGCTGCAGCGATCGCACCGCCTGCTGCGACGACGGCTTAAGCGTATCCATAATGGCCATCAGCCCGCGCACCGTCTCATCCACGGCAATCCACACGACCGTTTTGCCAGCCGCCTCCCAATCAGCTTGTAAAGCTGGCAGCGACTCACCCTGAGGCGCTGTTAGCTGCGTGGCGATGCCCAGCTCCTGCAGCCAGCGCCGAGTACCGATATACACCTGATAGCCATTGATTTCACCCTGCACACCGCAGCCCGGCACCGCCTCAAACTGCTGAAGCTGAGTGTCAGCCAGCGCCTTGCTGACAAATACCGGCGCCTGCTGCTGGGTGTAGTCTAGAATCGCCTCGCCCAGCGGATGTTCAGAACTGGCCTCTAGCACTGCCACGAGCCGCAGCAAATCGGCCGAGCCTAGTCTTGGCAGATCAAGAATTTGCGAGACCTGGGCTACCGGCTGCAGCGAAAAGCGAGCGGTTGCCCCGGCCTGGAATAGCGTCAAATAGTCGGTCACCCGAGGGCGGCCCTGCGTTAGCGTGCCGGTTTTATCTAGCACCACGGTCTGCAGCTGATGGGCTAGCTCTAAGCTTTCGGCTCCTTTAATCAAAATGCCGCAGGCAGCGCCGCGCCCGGTGCCAACCATAATCGCCGTGGGCGTTGCTAGACCCAGCGAGCAGGGGCAGGCAATGATCAGCACGTTGACCATGGTTAGGGTTGCCAGCGTCAGATTGCGCGTGGTGACATACCAGGTAATAAAGGTGACTAGCGCGATCGCAACCACAGCTGGCACAAACCAGCGCGTCACCCGATCGACCAGCCGCTGAATCGGGGCTTTTGAAGCCTGCGCCGCCTGAATCAGCTGCACAATCTGGGCCAGCATCGTATCGTCACCGACTCGCGTCACCCGGTAGGTCAGGCGGCCGGTTTTATTCAGCGTGGCCCCAATTACCTCGTCGCCTGCCTGCTTTTGCACCGGCAGGCTTTCGCCAGAGATCATCGACTCATCCACGGTCGAGCTACCTTCTAGCACCTCACCATCCAGCGAAATTCTTTCACCTGGGCGCACCAGCACCGACTCCCCCAGCCGCACCTGCTCAATCGGCACATCAACCGGCTGACCGTGACGTAAAACCCGCGCCGTTTTAGCCTGCAGGCCCATCAGCTGATGAATTGCACTGGCTGTTTTATGCTTGGCTCGCTGCTCTAGCGCCTTGCCCAGCAACACCAGCGTAATCACGACCGCTGAAGCTTCATAATAAACCTCTGGCGTTAACCCCTGAGCCAGCAGCACCTCGGGTGCGACGGTCGGCAGCAGCGAATAAAAGTAGGCCGCACTGGTGCCCAGCGCTACCAGCGTATCCATATTGGCGCTGCCTTGGCGCAGCAGCTTCCAAGCACCTTGATAGAAACTGCGGCCGCACCAAAACTGTACCGGCGTCGCCAGCACCAGCTGTAGCCAAGGATTGTGCAGCCACATCGGCCCCAGCATCGGCAACCCCAGCATTTTAGGCAGATGAATCAAGACGAGAATAATGCTGACAGTGCCGCCGAGGATGAGCTTGCGCTTAAGCTGTCGCGACTGGCGATCGCGTTTTTCCTCAGCAGCTGCGTCGGTCGCTGGCGTCAGCGGCCGGGCCTCAAAGCCAATCTGTTCAATCGACTGCTGCAGCGTTTCTATCGTGACTTCCTGCGGCTGGCAGCGCACGGTCACCTGCTCGGTGGCAAAGTTCACGTCGCAGGCTTCAACGCCCGGTAGCGCCGCCACGCTGCGCTCAACCCGGGAGACGCAGGCCGCACATTTCATACCATCAACTTTAAGCGTGAGCGTTTCCATGTGCCTGCGGGGTGAACCGATGGTTTCTTCTTTCAGGGAATGGAACAGGTGACAGGAGGAATTGAGTCGGGTTAGAGAGAGAGGTGGGAGAATGAAGGAGAGGGGCTATCTTTGGCGGCGGAAAAATAGGGCCAGGCCAATGGCAGCCGCCGCGATCAGGCTAATCATGATAGGTAGCACCGGCACGGGACGGGTCGTGATCGAGAAGGTGGTTTCAGCTGCGTCGGAGTCAGTATCGAGGTTAGAGGTCGCTGCTGGTGAAGGGGCTGCAGTGGGCTCGGCGGGTTCGGGTTCGGGGGCAGCGGCCTGTCCGGCGGCGACTGTGACGTCGTAGCGTAGCTCGAAAGAGCCGAAAGCATCGCTGCTAGCGGGCGCACCGGTCAGCACTAGCTCGTAGCTGCCCACCTGGGGAAAGGTGATTTCCGCACCGGGGATGGCTTCGTAGCCTTCGGCGGTAACAGGTTCTAAAGCTGGGGCTAGAATCGGGGCGTCGCTGGTGCTAGAAAAGACAGCGAGCTGGCAGTCGCAGGCAGCTAGCGGAATCGGCTGACCGCCGCGCTGCGTCAGGGCAAACCAGGCCAAGGCAGGCTCACCGGCGCGCGGGGTATCGTTCGGCTCGATGTGCAGCGTTGCCCCAACGGTCCCATCTAGCTCAACTTTGTGAGCCAGGCCGGGGCTGCTCAGCAGGCTGAGTGCAGCAGCGCTCAGCAGTAGAGCGCGAAGTCGTAGAGATGGGTTTTGCATAGTGTTCATCTTGAGAAAGCCATTGCCAAACGCAGCGCGATCGCACGGCCAGCACCGTCATCACCAGACCGCTGACGGCTGCTACCTGCGCATGGTTTTGCCAGGTCAGGGCCAGGCTACCCCAGTAGTGCGACCCCACTAAAATCATGTGCGCCGCCACCAGCACAAAGGCCGGCACGCCCAGCAGGTGCAGCCGCCGCCAGCGACGACCCAGCTGCCGCTGGGCCCAGTCAAAGCTGGTCAAAGCGGCCGGGGTCATCAGTAAGAGCGCCACGGCCCCCAGCCAAACGCCCAGCTGATGCGTCGGCAGCATAAAATTCACTGCCGCTAGCCGCCAGCGCCAGGTATGCTCTAGCATGTGCAGCGTATGCACCCAGCCCAGCACAAACGCGCCAACGCCCAGCCCGCGCCGATAGCGCAGCGGCCCGGCCCACAGCCGACTCAGCGGTCGCGCCACCAGCGCCAGCGCTAAACACACGATCGCCGCATGGCCGCTGTAGTCGCTCATCGTATCGCCGGTACGCATCAGAATCAGCAGACCAATCAGCAGCGTCACCCAGCCGCCCAGGCGAAACAGCTGACTTCTGCGATCGCGGCTCAAAAAAGCGGTTGAGACGCCGACGCCTAGCATCGCCGGTAGCGTGCCTAGCCCGAACGCCAGCATCGTCACCGCGCCGCCTAGCCAAGTCTGCGTTTCTGCTGCCCGCAGCTGCGCCGCGTACAAAAATCCGCAGGGAATCAGCCCCCACAGCAGCCCCAATAGCCAAGGCGTCCACCAGCGGCGCTGTTCAGCCACGCGACTCATCTGCTGATTCAGCTGCTGATGCTGTCGCGCCAGCGGATGCCACAGCGGCACTTTCGGCAGCAGCCCTACCTGCGCTAAACCAAACCAAATCAGCAAACAGCCAGTGAGAATTGCTACGCCGCGCCGCAGCGGACTGCCAATGCCTGCCATTTGCCCACCGGCAAATAGCACCGAGCCTAGCGCTCCAATGCCAGCCCCGACCAGCACGTAGCTGCACAGCCGCCCTAGATTCAGCAAGCTGTGAAACCAGAGCTGATATCGCCAGTCTATTTCGCGCTCACGCGCCAGCGAGAAGGCCGCTGCAATTGGGCCACACATGCCAACGCAGTGACCAAAACTCCCTAAAAACCCTAGCGCCGCTATGAGACCAATCTCTAAAAGTGCAGGCATTCAACCATCAGCTTCAGGCTGGTGTAAAGGTCAACAAAAACAGCGAACACAATTTTCACTATCAATTTTACCTACGGTGCCATTTCTTCAAATATTGTCATTTCCAAAAGCCGTGGCTATAATGCGGAAGATTTTGGCAAGTTTAAATTTTTCGCTTAAGCTCCATATGAGCTGCGAGCACTGAGTGCCGTTCCCTGACAAATCTGTTGAATACGTGGGTGGAAGCTGCTATCGACAACTCGCTGGTAGCTGCTTGCTCAGACATCTTGGGTTCATCACCACTGTCGTTTTGTACCGTGGTGAAGGGTATGGTTCAGGTTAAAACAAAACTGCGTCAAATGCTTTATGAGACGCTAGAAGCAGCGCAGGCTACGCCGGTGACGGCACGTCAGCAATTGGTACGGCAGCGGCTACAGGCTATTCAGACTTACTGCAGGCGCGTTAAAAAGACATTCATCGTGGTTGAACTCGAAATTACTTGCAATCAGTATGAGCTAGGCGGTAGCTCTATATCTCGGGCGGTACTGTTTCGCGGCCCTAGCGAAAACGCCTCTGTTGCAATTTGTGTGAGCGATCGCGGCTCAATTTTGCATCGCAACGATAGCGATTGGCAGGTGTATTGCAATGCGGGTGATGTTGCACCAGTCGTAGGCGAGATCGCGGCCTAGTGGCGGCAGTTAGGGACAATACGCCCAAAAGGGAGACATTCTGGCACTTAGCTTGGAGGCAAAGAATAGACAAAAGGGTTATGGACAAAAGGGTTAAGGTGTCTCCCTACATTCGTTAGAGCGCTAGCGCGTCGGCATAAACCAGACGCGTTGCCGCGCGCTGTTCAAATAGCAGATATTCTTCCATCACGCTCCAAAAAAAGGCGCGCAGTGTCTTGCGGCGAGTTTCAGTAGGCAGCTGATAATCGAAGACGGTATCACAAGGCTTGAGCTTAGCCAAATGATTCTCACAGCCGCAGCCATGCTCAATGAAGAAGCCATGATGGCTAGAAACGCTATCGATCAGGCGCCGCAGCATTGAAACATAGCCACCGTGTAAAATTGCATCGAACTGTCGCGCGACGCCCAAATCTTGCTCACTGAAGCGAAATGAGCGAATCTCGTACACATCGTCTCGCTGCAGCGGATGTAGAAACGTCCAGTAGAAAGTAGCTGGAACGTCATAGCCTAGCTCGTCAAACAAATTGCTGACAGTGTTGACTAGCGCTGCCCTTTCATCAGACTGGACTGCTGCGATCGCCTGGCGAATTTCCTTGAAGTTAGGATAGCTTTCTGGCAAAAACGCCTGACCGTAGTGCTCCACAGCTTCATAGGCCAGCTGGCCATTGCCTTCGCAGTAGGCTGTCTTGAGGTGGGCCGCCTCAGGACGCTCGCAAAACAGCACGTGGCCCTGCTGATGCTTGGCTAAAAATACCTGTGCCATTGCTGCGTAGACTTTCGGCTCGCTCAGCCAGTCACCAGCAGCAATTCGCTGCCAGCTAGCTGGCATATTCTCTAGCGGTACGGCGGGCTCGCCTTGAATAGTGGTGAGCGAACGGGGCAGTGTGGGGGTAAAGACCATAGGGTTGCTTTCCTTGAATGCGAATGTACAAAAAGACAGACGTACAAAGTTTAGACTATCTCCCTAGCAAAAACTCGCCGCCTAGCGCCGCTAGCCGCCGAGATGATGAAGCCGAGATGATGGCGCTAAGGTAGACCGATTGCCTCGGTAGCACGGTCGGTGGTCATGCCTGCCGGATTAGCATCATCTGCCTCGTTGGGAGTCGCTGCCGCAGCATCAGACACCTCGACCATGACGCTAGCCTCAATTGGGCTGTCATCATGCATCAGCGCCTCGTGACCATTAGCATTGAGACCGACGACAATTTCATGCTCGCCCGGCGGCAGGCTAGGCAGGTGATACCATTCGCTGTAGAGTCGCGTCACCTTTTCGCCGTTAATGTAGAGATGCGCGTGACCTTCGTTGGGTAGGCTGCTCTCGTTGACGCGCTCGGGTGCAAATTCAAAATTGGTGGTCTCCAGCTGCAAGTTCCAACCCTGCACCGGGTCAGGATAGAGCATCAGACTCACCGTTGGCACTGGCTGATCATCTGGAATCTCCAACATGCCGTGATGATGTTCCATCTCAGACATATTGTCTGCTGAGGTCTCTGCT
>JAAHIA010000258.1 GCA_010671975.1 Leptolyngbya sp. SIO4C1
TCGACCATTTCGACGGCAGTGCTCAGATCAGAAATCTCTTCTAGCGCATAGAGCCCTAGAATAGCGGCCCCGAAGCACGAGCTTTCATAGCTCTCGGGCACCATTACCTCACGGTTAAAGATATCGGCGAGCATTTGTCGCCAGATCTCTGAGCGCGCGAAGCCGCCGGCAGCGCGAATGCTGTTGGCTTTACCAATTGTCTCCTGCAGCGTCTCTAGAACCAGATAGAGATTGTAAACAACCCCTTCTAGCACGGCGCGAATCATGTGTGCTTTGTTGTGGTGCATGCCCAGGCCAATAAAGCTAGCTCTGGCGTTGGCATCCCACAGCGGCGAGCGTTCTCCAGCCAGGTAGGGATGAAAGATCAGACCGTCAGCACCCGGCTTGATTGTGTTGGCGATCGCAGTCAGCATGTCATACGGATCTTGACCGAGCAGCTTTGCGGTATCAATTTCGGCATCGGCGAGCTGGTCTCGCACCCAGCGCAGCGCCATCCCACCATTGTTGATAGCGCCGCCAATTGCCCAGTGATCTGGCGTTAGCGCGTAGCAAAATAAGACGCCATTCGGATCGGTTCTAGGCTGATCAAAGATGGCCCGAATAGCTCCGCTGGTGCCAACGGTGACAGTGACCACGCCCGGTGCGATCGCGCCTACGCCAATATTTGCTAAGACCCCATCGTTTGCGCCAATCACCACGGGCATTGCTGCCGGCAGTCCCATCGCTTTGGCACAGGCTGCTTGCATCCCCTGCATAATGTGTGTTGTGGGAACCAGCTTTGAAAGCTGTGTCGCCTCAATGCCGGCTAGCGAGAGCGCCTCGTCATCCCAGTCCAGCGCTTCTAGATTGAACAGCCCGGTGGCTGAGGCAATAGAGTGATCTACCATGTATTGCTCAAACAGCTGATAGAACACATACTCTTTAATTGAAATAAAATAGGCCGCCCGCTCAAATAGCTCGGGCTGTTCGTGGCGCAGCCAAACCAGCTTAACCAGGGGCGACATGGGGTGGATGGGGGTACCGGTACGGCAGTAGATAGCATGACTAGAGGCAGACAGCTGACTGGTCCATTTCGCGCTGCGATTGTCAGCCCAGGTCATGCTGCGAGAAATTGGCTGATTAGTCTCATCTATCAAAATCAGACTGTGCATCGCTGCGCTAAATGACAGACAGGTCACCGATGCTGGATCTACCTGGTTTGTCACCTGACGCACTGTGTTAATCACGGCACTGAAAATCTCGTTGGGCTCTTGCTCAGCCGTCGCAGGGGTGGGGCTATACAGCGGGTAAGCAATCGAGCATTTATGCACCACCTGGCCGCTGTGATCAAAAAGCACTGACTTAGTACTCGTCGTACCAATATCGACGCCGATTACATAGCGAGAAGCCTGTGTCATGTGCTTACCCAAAACTGCCACCTATCAGGATAGCCCGCTGAGCCAGCGCAAAAAAAAAGCGATCGCAGCTAGTGCGATCGCATCGTGCATCACGAATTAAACTTTGCTGGGTTAGCCGTTAGGCAACATCGGTAGTAATTGGGTCATTCTCAGCTTCAGCGGCATTCAGCTTGACCGGCGTCAGCACCTCGTCACGAGTAGCCGTCTCTTGCTTGGCAACCGAAGCTCTAAAGGCTCTTAGAATCGCCTGAAACTCACCTCTCAGCCAGCCAAAGAAACCGCCCTCGCGCTGATTGCGATGCGCCCAAACATCTTTAGCTTCTTCGGCTGTCTCTCTGATATAGACAGCGGCTACGTCGCGTAGCTCTTTAGCCGCTGGGCTGACGTTGGTTGCCCCTTCCTTAAGCTCAGTCGCGCTCTCAGCAAAGGCAGCGCGTAAAATTTGCGCCACTTTCTTGAGGCGAACGCCGCCTTCGGCTTTGATCTGATTCAGGCTCTCAGCGGCCTGCTGTTTGTCTACGTTGGTGTAAGTCATGAGACTGTCTCCTAGATTTGAAAATCAATGGTAGTAAGCGTGTTAGGCAACCCGTACAGCTTCGACATCAATCACGTCAGCCGTCGGATCAACTGACTCAAACGTGTCAGTTTGAGAGAAACTAGCGGTCTGTTGCCTGCTGCGGCTCTTAAGCTGCTCTACCATCAGTTGAGACATTTCGGTGACCAGGAGTGCCACAACAGCGCCGTCATCGAGCCAGCCGATAATCGGAAACACATCCGGCGAGATATCTAACGGGCTGAGCAAGTAAAAGAGTGTACCTAGAACAACCAACCAGCGATACTGAGGATGCTTGATGGCCTTGCGATACCAGTTATGAAAGACGCGGAAAAGTGATTTCTTCATATCGGCTGAACCCTTTGCGGCAACAGTTTTATCTTCGCAAGCTGAAAGCAGAAAGTCAGGTAGGGATCTCCTCTAAAAACAGGGGTGAAACTACACCGAAACGACCGTATACGGTTTACCGCTGAGCTACAATCGAAACAGTGCTGCCAGTCGTTTTCTACCCATGTCTGAGCAAACTCGGTCTCAATGGAACTTAAGCCGCTTTGTGGAAACGCTCAACTTTTTCGAGGCGGTTCCTGTTGTTAGCTGGTTACAGCGAATGTTTTCTGATACAACTCCGCCGGCTCCGCCTGCGCTACAAAATAACGTCATCTTTGATTTTCGGCAGCCGTCCGACTCGGTACGTCAGCTTTGGGGAGCGCTGGATGACGTGGTGATGGGCGGCGTTAGCGCCAGTCGGGTGCAGCTTGAGCCAGAAGGCCTGCGGTTTACCGGCAATGTCTCAACCGAAAATTCTGGTGGCTTTGCCTCGGTGCGCACGCGCAACTTTGAGCCCGCGCTAGACCTGAGCGCCTACAGCGGCCTCATTCTGCGCGTTAAGGGCGACGGACAGCGATACAAGTTCTTTCTGCGCGATAGCACCGCTTGGGACAGCGTTGCCTATGCCTATTCATTTGATACGCCCGCTGACGACTGGACGGCGGTTCAGATTCCTTTCGCAGAAATGAAGCCGGTGCAGCGGGCACGCACTGTGGAAGACTATCGCGCCCTAGAGCCTCAGCGCATCTATTCACTGCAGGTAATGCTGAGCAAGTTTGAGTACGATCGCGAGCTGAATCCTCATTTTTCGCCAGGCGAGTTTAGTCTGCTGCTTCAAACGATTGAAGCCTACTAGATAGCCTCAAAAATTCTCCTTGCACCTCACGCTGCGTCAGGTTCTAGCATGACTGCATCAACCGCATTCTGCGAGACAACAGACGTGGAGGCACTGCATGTCTAAGCTGATCAAGATTGGCGAACTGGCGAAACAAACGGGTCTCTCCATTCGCACCCTGCATTATTACGATGAGATTGCGCTATTGACGCCGTCTCACCGCACTGAGGCTGGGCATCGACTCTACAGCGAGTCAGATATCATGCGGCTGCAGCAAATCCTGTCGCTGCGACAGCTTGGCTTCTCGCTGCAGGAAATCAGCGACTGTTTAACCCGTCCTCACTATGCGCTACCACAGGTAATCGACCTGCATCGGGCGCGACTGCAAGAGCAGATGGTGCTATCGCGTACTTTGCTGAAACGGCTCAGCGCGATCGCTAACGAACTGCGGACCACTCAGTCGGTTGCAGTTGAGCACCTCATCCAAACCATGGAGACGATCACCATGACCGAACAGTATTTTACCCCCGAGCAGCAAACGGCTTTAGCCACGCGATTTCAGGCTCAAGAGGCCGAGTGGCAGGAGATGCTGCATTTAGCCCAAGAAGAGATGAGCCAAGGCGCTGATATCAGCAGTGTTCGGGTGCAGGCGCTGGCACGATACTGGCAGCAGATTATGAAAGCTTTGATTGGCGGCGATATTGCAATGTTTGAGTCGCTAGCAAAGCTCTATCAGCAAGAGGGCGCAGAAGCCGCAAGCTTCAGTACGATGGATGCGGCAACATTTGAATACATCCTAAAGGCAGCTGCCTGCGCCTAGAGTGACACGGGTCTTAGAACTGGCACATGAGCATGCAGAGTCAGGAGGTCAGTCTCAAATTGCACCGGAGCATTTGCTGATGGGCATTTTAGCAGAAGCTGAGGAAGTGCCGGCTCAATATACTGGCGTTGCTGCGCGGGCTTTGAGCAGACTAGGCGCTGACTGGACTCAGCTGAAGCAGCAGCTAGCCTCTGCTCTCTCGCGCTAGTCTTGAGTTTGTAAGAAGCAGGCGCTACTGCTCAGTATGGCCAGCAGCGCGATCGCAAGTGTTGTCTCATCAGCCAGGTTCCTTCACGGGCAGAACGGAAGAGCTGCGATCGCGATCGCAGCTCCTTTAAGTACTCTCAAGTAGCAGCCTACATGGCCGAGAGGTAGACATCCTCTGCTACAAAGACCGGCTGTTCACTGTATTCAGCTTCAATCTGCTGCTGAAAGTCCAAGTCCCAGGTTAGATCGTAGTCTCTCTCAAAGTCGGCTGCGACATAGGGGCGCAGCGTGCCTGTCACCACAACCGGCTGACCGCTGTCATCGGTTAGAGAAGGCACTTCAAATCGGCTGACGACCAGCAGGTCATCCTGACCAATAATCTCTTCGCCATCAATGACAAAGACATCGCCAGCCAGCACGTCATCGATGTTGCCTTCGACTGAAATTGGCTGGTTGTAGAACTGAGAAGGATCTGCAGAAATATCGCTCGGATCGGGCGCAAGCGCTAAAGACTGAGCCAGTACAACTGCTTGATCTTCATAGTCTGCGTAGAGCTCAGGGTCAAGGTCAAGCCCATATTCAGTTTCAATGTCAGCCAGAGTAAACTGAATCACCTCACCGGTTGCCTGTACTTCTTGGCCTTCGCCTTCAGGCAGCACCAGAGGCTGCTCAGAAACGTTGATTACCAGCACCTGATCGCCGCCAAACAGGTTATCTTCTTCCATCAGAATAGAGGACTCATCTACGGCTTCCTCTACCTTGCCGCGAATTGAAACAGTCTCGCCAATTAGCTGCGCCGTCTCATCAGAGACTTCTTCTAAAGAAGCGTTGCTTTCTTCACGAGGGGTCGCTGCGTCTTCAGCACAGGCAGGCAGTAGCGTCACTGCTAGCAGGGCAGCGCTGCCAAGCTTCAAAAGCGGACTATTAATTTTGCTTAGTAAACTCATTAATTCATACCTCAAAACACTCACAACAGCGTTGCGGTAGGACGTTACTCACTCAGTGGCTTTCGTTGATGAAACATCCAAAATTCATCAAATAGGATAGAGAATTCTGCAGAAGGCTAACTCTAACAAAATGTAGAAGATGGGTAGGAACAGGCCCTATCTTTGGTTAGAGTCAGTCTAAACAGCTGCTTAAACCGCCACTAAATAAATCGCTACTATCTAGCTGACTCGGGTAGCCGCAGCTTCAGTGCCTTCAGCGACGCTGACCCGACTGCGGTAGCGCTAGCAGCGCGATCGCGCTAAGCAAAAGACCCGCGCCGACGATACTGAAGAGCGGCATGGCTTCTCGAAAGAATAAAACGCCAATCAGCGTAGCGGTTAACGGCTCAAGCAGGACGGTAATGCCCGCTGCTGTCGCAGAAATGCGCTGAATCCCGATCATATAGATGGCATAGGCAGCTGCGGTGGTGACCATACCGAGATAGAGCAAAAAGGGCAGCGCCCTCATCCAGTCTGCTAGCGGCGGCTGCCAAATGAGCGCGGGCAGTAGCAAGATCGCAGCTGCTGTGAACCCATAGGCGGCAGACTGTACAGGCGGCATCGCCCCTGCTTGAACTTTTGCCATAACGGCATAGCCGGCGTAGGCTAGCGCTGCCCCAAACGCCAGTAAGACGCCTAACAGAAAGCTTGATTCAGCTGCGATCGCATCGGGTCGGACGACAAGCAGCAGAGTGCCCACAACGCCTAGGCCGAGCGAACCATACAGGCGAGGCGTTAGCTGCTCTCCTAGGTGCCAAGCTGCCAGTAGCGCAATCAGCAGCGGGGATGAGCAAATGGCAACTAGGGCCGTCACTGCTACACCCGCCAGCGGTACTGCTGCAAAATAGCAGATCTGATACGCAGCGATGCAGGCTCCCATGCCCACGTGCGCTTTCCAAGCAGTCGACTGGTATCCCAACGGTCGAGTGCGATGAGCGAGCAGCAGCAGGCAGGGAGAAGCTAGCGCTATGCGCCAGAAGCCAACCGCTAGTGGGTTCATGGTCACGGTTTGGTTGAGCAGCACCAGGGTCGTCCCTGTGGTGCCCCAGGTAATCGCTGCTAGAGCGATAAGCAGCAGACTGAGCGGCATCAGGTAAATCTTCAGCATGAGGCTACGCAACTATATCAGGTATATATCAGGTAGGACTAACGCCGTTCAAACAGTGGACGCTACAAGAGATAGCGCCAGGAGCTGAACAATTCTTGCAATTCACAATCAATGCACAAGCGCCTATTCAATAGCAGCCTGAACAAGTTGTTCTAAGAAAAATTGTTGTGAAGCTGCTTCAAGAAAGATTTTTGATGTTGAAAAAGCCTGATTTATAAGCGCTTCATGCTAATCCTGACGAAAACTACGGATGCTGTCGCTCTACGAAATAGGGGAATTTACACTTCTCTAGCGAATGCCATCGCTAAAACCACCGTTGATTACGTGTAATTAACCGGCCTTGCGAAAATCTTTTTTGATGGATAAAAGTCTTGCTCGGTTTTTGTTTCAGTGTCTATACCGAATTCTTTGAAGCGCTAATCTTGATGCTTTATCTAGCCTGATCGCCTGGGCATACTCTGTTCATGACGCCTTAGAGATTCTTCGGTTTATTCATTCATAAAAAGTCTCGCGCGGCCCTTGTTGTCGCTGTCAAAGTAGCTCTGGCAGCTTGGGTTGCTCTGGTCTGGTAGCGATCTCTCGCGAATTGTCTCTCGCTAGTTCAAATAGCGCAGATCTCTTACTCATATGCAGGGTTTGACATGCAGTTAAAATCTTTTCTCGGCTTAATGCTGATAGGTCTGACGCTAGCAGGCTGCGGCGGTGGCGGTGGCGGCAGCGATAGCAGTCAGCCATCCTCTACTTCAGTGCTATCTACCGCTAGTGAGAACAACAGTTTGATCCAGCCAGCTTTAACGGCGTCTGCTTCTCAAAGCTGTGCGCAACACCCTCGCTTTTTTAATGAGCTGTTGGGATTAACCAATTCGGCTCGACAGTCTCAGGGACTGTCTCCACTGAGATTTTCCTACCGACTGGGACAGTCGGCTCAGACTTATGCACAAGAGATGGCGGTGAACAACTTTTTTAGCCATACCGGTAAAAACGGTTCA
>JAAHIA010000259.1 GCA_010671975.1 Leptolyngbya sp. SIO4C1
TGCTATATCACCCAGGTGCTGCAGGCGCGTGGCCTAGAGGGGGTTGAGGCTGAGCAGCCGCAGCGCCGTCCCAGTTGGGGCGGAGTCGATAATCAATACGTCATATTCGCCTTCATCGTAGTGGCGCTTCATCCGCACCAGGCTAAAAATTTCGTCCATGCCTGGCAAAATGGCTAGCTCCTCAGCCTCAACCCCCTCTAGGCCACGCGCCTGCAGCACCTGGGTGATATAGCGCTTGACCGCCCCCCAGTTGCCTTCTAGCTCTCGCAGGGCATCTAGCTCCGCTCCCCACAGGTTAGGCTTGACAGCCTTCGGATCGTGGCTGAGCTCCATATCGAAGCTGTCAGCTAGCGAATGGGCCGGGTCGGTACTGAGTACCAGGGTCTTATGGCCAAGTTCAGCGCAGCGTAAACCCGTTGCTGCGGCTACCGACGTCTTGCCAACGCCGCCTTTTCCAGTCATGAGGATTACGCGCATATCACCTCGAAAGCGAGCTCATAAATGTTACATTCTTTTACTCTATCGAGTTTTTCGATCTTTCGGCAGCGATTTGCCGCAGATATCAGCCCAGCCGTCCTAAGTTAGTCCCTTAGAGAGAACCGGCTAGAGAGAACCGGCTAGAGAGAACCGGCTGCGATCGCGCTTACCTACGCGTCTAGCTTGTCATTCGGTTTAGGGAAACCCGCATAGGCTTCTGAACCATGTTCGCTGATATCTAACCCGACGCGCTCTGCTGCTTCTGTCACTCGCAGGCCCAGCCAGGCATTGAGGATAGTCCAAAAGAGCAGGCTCGCCGCCACGGTGGACAGCCCCACGATAATGACGCCTAGCAGCTGGGTGAACAGCTGCACGGGGCTGGCATAGGTGCGATCAAACAGGCCGACTGCCAGCGTACCCCAGACGCCGCAAACCAAATGTACTGACAGCGCCCCTACCGGGTCGTCAATTCTAGCCGCTTCAAACAGGCTGACTGAGAAGACAATCAGGCTGCCGGCCACCGCGCCAATCAGCACTGCTGCTCCAGGTGAAACATTGGCACAGCCGGCCGTGATAGCCACTAGCCCAGCTAGCAGCCCGTTGATCGACATGGAAAGATCGGGGTTGCTAAAGCGATTCCAGGCCACAGCGGTTGCTGCGATCGCGCCGGCCGCTGCGGATAGATTTGTGGTCAGTGCCACATAGGGTACCTGCAGATTCGCAGCCAGCACCGAACCTGGATTAAACCCGAACCAGCCAATCCACAAGATAAAGCCGCCCAGCACCGACAGCGTCAGGCTGTGGCCGGGTATTGCCTGCGGCAGGTCGCCCTGAAATTTATCTAAACGCGGTCCTAGCAGGATTGCCCCGGTCAAGGCCGCCCAGCCGCCGACAGAATGCACCACCGTTGAGCCGGCGAAGTCAATAAACCCAATCCTGGCCAGCCAGCCGCCGCCCCAAATCCAGTGGCCAATGATGGGATAGACCAGGCTAGAGAGAAATGCGCTAAACAGCAAAAAGCTAATGAATCGAATGCGCTCGGCAACCGCCCCAGAAACGATGGTCGCCGCCGTTCCAGCAAAGGCAGCCTGAAATAGAAAGAAAACGCTGACGGTCAGCCGACTGCCCTCTAAGCTATAGTCAGCCGGCGTGCCAGAGAGAAAGAAGCCGCCACTGTGCATAATTGGGCTGCCTGGCGCAAACATCAGGGAGAAGCCAATCGTCCAAAAAGAAAGCGTGGCGATCGCAAACACAATCAGATTTTTAGCCAAAATATTGACTGCGTTCTGCCGACGGCAAAAGCCGGCCTCTACCATGGCAAAGCCAGCATTCATAAAAATCACGAGAACGGCCGCAATTAGCACCCAAACGTTGTCTAAAACTGCCTGCACCTGCTCAGACGTCAGCGACTCGGATTGAGCCACCGCAGGCGTACCGTAGCCTACCCCTAAACCGGCTGTCAGCAGCAGACAAAAGAACCAAGACCTTTGATTCAGCTTCATGTAATCCCATCTGCACAAGCGTTTTTGTCTTTACTTAGATTACGCGCCGGAATGGATAGCACCCGCGAACAGTCGGATCGCTGTGTCATAATCTGATGACATTGCTTCAGTCGTAGACGGCCCGCTAGGTGCGACAGACATCCGAACAGGCAAACTCCGGATTTATCTTGTGGGGGGCTGAAAACCTGTTAGATTTTCTGGCCTCAGTGGGCATCTTGGGGCCGAGCTTAATCTCTGTGGGGGACATCCATGTTAAAGCAGCTCTCTTTGCTAGCAGCCGCAGCGCTGATTTGGGCTGGGGACGCAGCAGTCAATCGCAGCGCGATCGCGCTGAACTGCGTCTATCGCTGTGAGTCAGATGAGATTCAATTTTTGCCAGGGCAGTCGCTGAAGCTAGAAATCGTCAACAATACACGCGGTCGCGTCAACCTAGAGCGCATTCTTGACTTTGACCCCTACCTGCTGCTGCCAGGACGCACGGTCGAGCTCAATACGCAGGTGGGCAACGGCCCAGATCTGTCGGTCGTCTTCTGGGATGAAGACTATCTGCCGGTGAAAGTGATGCTGCACCGCCCTGAAATCAACACGCTGCAGGTTGAGCTGCTGCCAAGCGGTTCGTTCAGCGATCGCGCGGTGCATGTCGTGAATGACGGTCGAGTGCTAATCTACTAGCGAATTAAACTGCGGTTAGAGAAGCGTGGCTAGAGGGGTGTGGCTGTATCTAGCCAGGCTATTAGATCAAATGCACTATACAATCGAGGTATACTGGCCAACAGACGCTAACCGACGTATGCTGACCGACGTATGCGCTCTAACCTGCGCTCTAAGACGTGTGCGCGCTGAGATGTGACTGAGCCGGCTGCCGTTGAACCAACCCAGCTCTCTAGTGGCGCTGCTTTAGATGCTGAGCAGATGCCTCAGCAGCGCTGGCAAATTTTTCCACCACAGGCCGCTCAGGCGCAGCGAATGGCCGAGGTGACCCAGCTCTCACCGCTGCTCGCCCAGGTGCTGATCAACCGAGGCATCCACACACCGGAGCAAGCCTGGCTATTCCTCGACCCTGAAACGCAGCAGCTGCCCTCACCGCTAGACGAGTTTCCCGACCTGCCGCTGAGTCTAGAGCTGCTGGTTGAGGCTATCGGCCAGCAAAAAAAGATTGCTATTTGTGGCGACTACGATGCCGACGGCATGACCAGCACTGCCCTGCTGATTCGGGCGCTGCTGTTTTTAGGGGCCAACGTTAGCTACGCCATTCCCAGCCGCATGCAGGAAGGCTACGGCATCAATCAGCGCATTGTGGAAGAGTTTCATGCCGAAGGAGTTAGCCTGATTCTGACGGTAGACAACGGCATTGCTGCCTACGCCCCAATCGCCCGCGCCCGAGAGCTCGGCCTCAGCGTGATTGTCACCGACCATCACGACATCCCTGAGCAGCTGCCGCCGGCCAACGCCATTTTGAATCCTAAGCTGCTGCCGAAGACCTCGCCCTATCGCGGCATTGCCGGCGTTGGTGTAGCCTATGTGCTGGCAGTCTGTCTAGCTCAGACGCTGGAAAAAATGCAGGATCTTACAGCGCCGCTGCTGGCCCTATTTACGCTGGGTACGATTGCCGATTTGGCCCCGCTTGTGGGCGTTAACCGCCGCTGGGTGCGACGCGGCCTGAAGCTGCTGCCCAAGTCCCGCATTCCTGGGGTTCAGGCACTGATTGAGGTGGCCGGGCTCGGGCAGGCGCAGGCTGGGCTAAAGCCAGAAGCGATTGGCTTTCGGCTAGGACCGCGCATCAACGCCGTGGGGCGCATCGCCGATCCGCAAATCGTCATTGACATGCTGACGACTGAGGACGTGGGCGTGGCGCTGCAGCGGGCGATGCAGTGTGAAGAAGCGAATCAGCTGCGGCGTCGCATGTGCGAGCTAATTGAGGCACAGGCGGTCGACTGGTGCGAAACTCAGCAGCAAAAAGGACAGCTCGATCTGCAGCAGGCGCGCGTGCTCGTTATCGTGCAGCCAGAGTGGCATCACGGCGTAATTGGCATCGTTGCTTCGCGCTTGGTCGAGCGCTACGGCGTGCCCGTTTTTATCGGCACCTATGAAGATAAAGCGCAAAAAGAAATTCGCGGTTCAGCGCGCGGCATTCCTGAATTCAACGTGTTTGAAGCGCTCTGCGCCTGCGACGATCTGCTCGATAGATACGGCGGCCATCGGGCTGCCGGCGGCTTTACTTTTCCGGCGCGGCATTTGCGGCAGGTGCAGGCCAGGCTGCGCAACTACGCCCATCAGCATTTGCAGCCCAGCCATCTCAAACCGCTGGTCACCGTCGATGTCAGCGCTAACCTAGCCGACATCACGCTTGAGCTCTACGAGCAAATTGACCGCCTGCACCCTTGCGGCATTGAAAACCCTGATCCCGTCTTTTGGACACCCAGCGCTACCCTAGTCGAGCAGCGAGTAGTGGGCAAAGACCGCAAGCACCTCAAGCTGACGCTAGCACAGCCGGATCCCGTGACGCAGCAGCCGACATCTATTCGCGCGATCGCATGGCGCTGGGGCGAGTTTTACCCGCTGCCGAGAGTGCTTGACATTGCCTACAAGCTGCGGCTTAACGAGTGGCAGGGCAGCTGCTCGGTCGAGCTAGAGCTGATTGGCGTGCGGCTGCCTCAAGACCCGCCTGCACGCGGCATTCCCCCCTGGTCAGCCACCGAATCGCCCGTCCCACCTGCGCCCGCTGCTCATTCAGACCAGCCGCCCACCGCCTACCCAGCCAATCCTGACTCGCCGCCGCTCGCTCCCGAACCTCAGCCTCAGCCGCGTTCGCTAGAGCTGCCTAACCTCTCACCGGCAGACCCAGCAGCAGCGCCCCCCAACCGCTTCCCAGCGGTGCAGCCGTCCATAGCTGCGACACTGGCTGAGCTGTCTGCAGGCCCTGAGCTGTCCGCAGCCCTTTCAGCCACTCAGCCCCAGCGAGCCGAATTTTTCTACGGCCGCCGCCGCTACGTGAGCGTCCTAGCGCCGACGGCGGGCACGCGCGTATTAAAAATTCAAAATGCCGAGGGTCATCTGCTGATGGTTCAGCTGGCCGAGCGGCAGGGCTTTTTGCAGCTACCCGGGGAGCCGCTGCTGCCCGTTGATCTCTCAGAGCCGCACTATTTCAACCTGCTCAGAGCTGGACTCAACGCGCTGGCGCTCAAGCAGAAGACGGCGCTGCTGATTAAAAAAGATGAGCTGCTCGACGAAAAAGATCGCCAAATTGCCACTCTCAATCAGCAGATTCGCCTGTTAGAAGAAAAAGTTAGCCAGCTTTCAGCTGAGAAACAGCAGCAGTTTCAAGCCCTGCAGTCGGCGCTAGCTCAGCAGACCACGGCAATTCAAGATCGCGAGGCTGATATCGTCGCGCTGCAGACGCAGATGCACCGCCGCAGCCAGCCTCCCGACCTGTCAGCAATTGAGCAGCAGGTTCGCAGCGCGGTGGGAGACAGCGTCTGGTTCTGCATTCAGACTGAGACGCGCCAAGATCTCTGTGCTGCTTGCAAGAACTATCAAATGATTCAGGCAGACGGCGCCGATCCGCAGATTGCTGACTACTCTGAGGCGGGCATTCGCCTCAGTTTTGCCGTCGAGCGCGAGATTGTTCAGCCTTTCTTCGAGGCCCTAGCAGCGTTTCTGCAAACGCAGGGCACCGCTGAGCTAGACAGCCTGACGCTGAATGCAGCCCGTCAGGCTCAGCTAAAGCTAGCACCGTCGCTGCTAGCAGAGCAGTGGCAGTCGTTTCAGCCGCAGGCACTAGATCAGCCAGCGCCGTCAGAGCGTGTGCAGCTCTACACGCAGACCCACGCCAGTCGCAGCGTCAGCGATCGCGACCGTCGCTGGCTGGCTGAGTTTCTGGCCCAGTGGGAACATCCGATGGCCGCCTATCTCAGTCAAAACGGGACAGCGGCCGCCGCTCTGATCGACCAGGTGAGCCAGCTGAGACATATTGCCGCCCAGGCAGAGCACTTTTTATACGCCTGGCACTATGACCTACTGCAGCAGTTAGTTTTAGGCGGCGCGGCTCAGCGCGGCCTGCTGCGCCAAATTTACGGCAGTTAGGTCGAACCACTGCTGCCGCCCTGGGGATAGCTGTGGATAACTTTTGATCAACATTAACAAATGTAACTAACTTGGGATAGCTGTCCTAGAACTTACAGAAGTCTTGCCAATAAAGCATAGCGAGCTCCTGCAGCGGCTTGCCTTCGCAGCCAGCCGCGATCGCACCTTAAACAGCCGCCGCTAGTTTTCCACAGCCTGACCCCGACTTTTCCACAGAGTTTTCCACAGAGTTTTCCACAGCCTGCTAGACCGAGCAGCGAGCCGCGCGGCGACGCTAGTAGCCGAGTCCTGTCGGTAGCTGCGGGGCGCTTCTATGAGACCTATCCGGGTGATTTTAAAATTTCTTGTATAAGTTTGTATTGCTTTTAGAGCAGTCGCCTGGCGCGATTGCCAGCCGCGCAGTGCTATGGAGGTACGAGATAACTTTCCTCGGCGTCATCCACCGCGTGGCCAACGCTAAAATATCTGGCTATTAGGTAAGCGCAATCATGGTTTTAGGTCAAGTAATCGATCTTGAGGCGGTGCGCGCACAGCGTTCCAACAACGACCATCGTGGCTATCATGAAGTTGAAATTGATATCTACGAGCGCCGGTTGAAACACCATCCCAGTGACTATCAGGCCTGGAACTATCGCAGCTACCTGTTAGCCAGCACAGGGCAGTATCAAAGGGCTGCTAAGAGCTATCGCAGGGCGTTAGAGCTCGATGATAGCGATCCGCGCGTGTGGTGCAATTACGGCGTAGTGCTCGATAAGCTCAGCTGCCTTGAAGAGGCCATTGACTGCTACAGGCAGGCTATAGAGCGCTATCCGCGATACTTTAAAGCGCTTTACCGTCGCAGTCGCAGCCTGCATCGGCTGCAGCAGTATCAGGCCGCAATCGAAGGCTACGATCGAGCGGCTGAGCTACGTCCTGATTTTCATCGTCTCTGGTACTACCGAGGCAAAGCCCTCGTCAAGCTAGGCCGCTTCAAGCAAGCGGCTGAAAGCTTTCGGACGGCGCTCGCAGCTCAGGCAAGTGATGCCGAGGTCTGGTTTAGCCTAGGCAAGCTGCTACTGCAGCAGCAGCAGCACACAGAAGCCTTAGATGCGTTCATT
>JAAHIA010000026.1 GCA_010671975.1 Leptolyngbya sp. SIO4C1
GACTGCGCGATTCGTATCCCAGCTATCTCGATTTCGTCTGGCATCGCCATCTCACCTGATATAGACCGAGCTTAGCTGAATTGAACAGCTACAATCCCTAATTTTTCATTAACCCCTGAACGGATACGACCGAGCTTTACGTTAGAAAGGAACTGTTGAGCAGCCGCCTTAGGTACAGACGCAGTGTTTGATAGGCTTGAACGGCTGGCTGTTTCAGCTGGCTATTCAGCCAGTAGCAGGGGGGATGAACCTAATATCGTCAGTATGATGAAGAAATCGCTGATTTATTTGCTTTTTGGGCTCTTAGCAGCTGGTAGCGGGCTATCAGGATGCAGCACAGCGCCTGACGCTGCGCGCGCACCGGCAGCCGCCGTCGAGACCACCGAGTCAGAGCGCGATCCAGAAGTCTTACGCCTGCTCTACAGCCGTATTCCCACCACGCTCAATCCACACTTGGCCAACGGCTATCAAGACTTTGAAATTGCCCGCATTGTCTATGAGCCGCTCGCTAGCTACAACGCCGACGGTGCGCTGATGCCGATTCTAGCAGCTGAGATTCCCACTCGGGAGAACGGTGGCGTGGCCGCCGACGGTCGCTCGGTCACCTGGCAGCTGCGACAAAATGTGCAGTGGTCAGACGGTAGGCCCTTTACGGCTAAAGACGTGGCGTTTACCTACCAGTTTGTGACGCAGCCGCAGACGGCCGCTGCCACTGCCAAGCACTATGAGGGGATTGAGACGGTCGAAGCCGTTGACGATCACACGGTCAAGATTACGTTTAAGCAGCCTACCCCCGCCTGGCAGCATCCGTTCACGGGACAAAACGGCATGATTTTGCCTCGCCATATTTTTGAGAATGCCCTGGGTGATAAGGCTCGTCAGTCACCAGCCAACCTGCAGCCGGTTGGCACTGGCCCCTATCGTTTTTTGAGCAGCGCTCAAGGAAAATGGCTGTTCGCACCGAACGATCGCTACCGTGACGGTGCCCCCTACTTTCGGATGGTAGAAGTGCAGGGCGGTGTGGCTCCCTATGCGGCGGCACGTTCCGTCCTTAAAACTGGTGAGGCTGACTTTGCCCACAATCTGCAGCTGGAGGTGAGCGATCTCACGGCGCTAGAGGCGGCTGGCACGGGTGAACTGGTAACGGCATTTGGCAGTCAGGTAGAGCGGATTATGCTAAATCCGACCGATCCGAACCGGGCTACCGAATCGGGAGAAAAGTCTAGCCTCGACTATCCGCATCCGTTTTTAAGCGATGTGAGGGTGCGCCAGGCAATTGACTATGCTATTAATCGCAGTGCGATCGCGGCGCAGCTCTATGGCAATTTTGGCAAGCCAACTTCGCAGCTGCTGGTCGCGCCTCAGGAATATGTTTCCACTAAAATCGACTACGAGTACAGCCCGGAAAAGGCCCGAGCGCTGCTGGACGAAGCCGGCTGGAAAGACACTGACGGCAACGGCATTCGCGATCAGGCAGACACAGAGATGACCGTCACTTTTCAGACGGCGGTCAATCCGGTCCGACAGCAGACGCAGGCGATGATCAAGGCCGATTTAGCGGCTGTTGGCATCGACGTCAACATCCAGCGAGTTCGCGTCGATGACTTTTTCTCAGCTAACCCGGCTCAGACCAACAGCATCAATCACTTCTATGCCGACCTGCAGGAGTATGCGACCGGCAGCGATATTCCTGATCCAACCATCTACATGAGCTGGTGGACCTGCGATGAGATTGCCACCCAGGCCAATCGCTGGCAGAAGCCTAACAACGCTCGCTACTGCAATCAGGCATACGATGCGCTCTGGCAGGCTGCTAGCCGCGAGCTCGATCCGGCGCAGCGCGTTGCTCTGTTTAAAACCATGGACGAGCTGCTGGCTCAAGACGTTGCCGTGCTGCCCATTGTGCATCGGGCTTTGGTAAACGGCATTCACCAGCGAATCGTTGGCTATGCCGCTACCCCCTGGGACGTTAGCACCTGGAACATTGCCAAATGGAAAGTTGTGGAGCCAGCTGAAGCACTACCAGAAGCGGTTGAAACCCAAGCTGACGATGCGACCGAACCCGATACGACACGGCCTCAAGTGCCCTAGCGCGCCTGCACGTCAATCACGGGCTCATCGGCTGTATTAGCCTCAGCGTTCGGGCGCTGACGCCGATTGGCCAGCAGGTCAGTTGCCAGCTGAGATAGCTCCGCGATCAGCAGCGTCGCCAAAAGGCCATCGTCAATCCAGCCCACGATCGGTAGAAAGTCCGGCGAAATATCAATCGGGCTCACTAAATAGAGCAGCGTCCCAGCAATGATCAGCCAGCGATACTTTGGGTGACGCAGCGTCTGACGGTACCAGTCGTAGAAGGACTCAACCAAATTTTTCATACGAATTTCCTCAGCTGTGTTGCCCTTTGATCGTCCTGAATAGACGGTGGTTTTACGAGTGAGGAAAACCCGCCTGTGCTAGGTGGACTGCCGCCCAGACGGCACCGGTGCCGAAGCGGATTGGTGACAGACGACGCGGTCAAAAATCCGTAGAGATGTAACAATTCGACACACATTCATCAACAAATATTCGTATATCTGCTGTCTGACGGACGTTGGGTAACCCGATATATTGCTTAGAGAGTGTTTCTTGCCCAGACAGTTAACCCCTTGCTGGGGCAACGGCTGGAGTTCTTAATCTGAGGATCTGAGTCATGATGCAACCGACTGCACTGCTGGAGCGGTCTGAGCAGGCCAAAGCAGAGGCTAAGGCAATTGCCACGATTATTGAGCAGGCTCTGCGACCTCAAGGTGTCCGGGTTAAAGCCAAATGTTCAGCAGGGCGGCTCAGTCTGCTGCTTGAGAGCCGGCAAACGCCCAGTCGACAGCGTCTCATTCCGCTGGTGGCGCGACAGCTAGCACGGCTGCAACTAGACCGCAGGATGCAGCAAATCTACATCTACGGTCGGCGGATGGGTAGTCGCTCAGTGGCGTGGGGAGCCGCGCTGAGACAGTCTGATACGTCAGCGAGTCGATCGGTCCGACCGCTCAACGTGGTTTCACGCCGTGCGCTGGGCAATGCGCATGCGGATGAAGATGGCTTTATTGAGCAAACTCGCTTGGCCATCATGCAGGCTATCGGCTGCGAAACGGTCTTGGTGGACGTAGAGCTTGAGGGTTCGGAGCTGCTAATTGCTCTAGAAGCCTATCTGCATCCGTTTGATGCCAAGACCTACGTGCGCGCTATCCAGCAGGCGCTCACCCAGGTTGATCTCGGCAACCTCAAAGTGGCGAAGCTCTACTATCGGCATCTTAAAACGCAGACCATGCTGCCAATTAAAGCAATCGTGCTAAAGCGCTAGCTGAGCATTTTCTCTATCTGCTGCCGGTCAATCTTGCCCTGCGCGTTGCGCGGTAGCGCCGCCACTGCCTGCCAGCGCTTAGGCTGCTTGTAGCGACTGATCTGTCCGCTTAGCGCCGCCGCCAGCGTAGACGGTGTGACCGTCGCGCTGATGGGCACATAGAGCGCCGTCACCCGCTGGCCCCAGTCCGGGTCGGGTAGCCCCACCACGCAGACGTCGCTCACCTGCTGCGTCGCCCAGATTGCAGCTTCGACCTCGGCCGGAAACACATTCTCTCCGCCCGTGATGATTTTTTGGCTGCGCCGACCGACAATATGCAGCTCGCCCTGGCGGTCAAAGTAGCCTAGGTCATCTGGATAGAAGCAGCGGCCAATGGGCTGCCCCACATAGCCGCCGGCCAGCGCCGCTGAGCAAATGGCCAGCTGCCCAATCTGGCCAGCGGCCAGCGACTCTCCTTGCTCGTTTTGAATGTCTACTTGGGCATGGGGCAAGACCTGCCCGCTGCTGCGGCTGCCGGTGCGAAAGGCAGCCGGCTTGAGCGTAGCAATTTGAGCAGCGGTCTCTGTCATGCCGTAGGTGAGTGCAACGGGCAGCGACGCTGCCTGTTGCAGCAGCTGCGGCCAGGCCGGTGCTCCCCCCAGTAGAATGGCTCTAAACTGTGCTAGCCAGCCGGCCTGGGCAGCCGCGAGTAGCCGCTGCAGCTGCGTGGGTACCAGTGAGATAAACCAGGCAGACGTTGGCGATATCAGCGGCTTGCCTAGCTGCAGCTCGCGAAAGGGCTGCACTATCAGCTGCCCGCCAGAAATCCAGCTGCGCAAAGCCTGCATCAGGCCGCTGACGTGATGCAGGGGCAGCACACAGTAGGCGCTAGCGGGAGGGCTGCCAAAGTAGTCAATGAAGCCTTGAGCAGCGATCGCGAGCGTTTGCCAGGTATGGATGACAAAGCGCACTCGGCCAGAGGTGCCTCCGGTGGGAATCAGCAGGCGGCTGACTGGGCTAGGCGGCAGGCTTGAGCCACCTGGCTTAAGTACTTTACCTTGGCAGCGGTCGGGTCTCAGCTGCGCTGATGCCTGCTGCCACTCGCGCGCCTGCCAGGCCGGATTGGCGATCGCCACGTCCCAGCCTTCCAACCCGGCCGCCCAGCAGGTGGCAAGAAATAGAGACGGCTCTGATTCACACAGCAGCAGCAGCGGCTGCGCCGTTGGGCGCTGTGCCAGCTGCCGACGCTGCTGCTGCACCAGGGCCGCAAACTGCTCGGGCGGATAGCCCAGCAGCCAGTCAGTCGGCCGACGAGCGGCCCAGAGCGCTGCTGGGGTTACAGCTGCTGCCATAGCTTATGCCAGTCCATCTGCCGAAACTGATCGAGTGGAAACCACTGCTGTGTGCCAAAGCCTAGGGCACGCTGTGGATAGTAGGGCGCAATCGCCGCGAGCTGTAGCGCTAGATCAATCACCGCCTGTCGGCCAATCGCCGTTTCAAACACCGACGACAATACGCAGTCAATCGGGTGAGCCAGGCAAAACTTTTTGAGGCGGCTGGGCGCGCCTGCGATCGCGGCCTTGATGACGTAGACGCCTTCCCAGCCCTGATAGTAGTGCGCCTTCAGCTGCTCTAGCGTCGCCACCGACTCATCGAGCGCCAGCGACGTGCGGTAGCGCTGACTCAGCTTCAGCATGGTGGCAAACTGCTTGGGCGGCAGCGGCTGCTCGATAAATTCAAGCCGGGCCGCATTGGGGCTGTCTAGCGTGCTGTCGCACCAGTCTAGCCAGTAGCGGGCCGTCAGTTCGTCTAGATTGCCGTTGGCATCGAGGCGCAGGCTAGCTCCTGGCGGCAGCTCATAGAATAGCTTTTCAGCCTGGCGCATCTCGTCTGAGACCGCCGCCACCCCAATTTTCCATTTGAAGGTGCGATAGCCCATCTCCCAAAGTGCCAGCCAGCTGGTGTGGGCTGCTTCGCCAGTGGGCAGCAGCGCGCTGTAGTGTGCCGGCGACAGTTCGGCATGGTGCAGGCTGCGGGCCAGATTGCTAAAAAGTGTTTCAAAGCCAAACTGGCAGGCCGGCAGCGTTGGCAAAATTGAAAACAGCGTTGCTTCAGAGAGCTGAGTTGGCAGCTGCGCGCAGAACTGTAGCGCCTGATCCAGCGTTTCTGAGCCAAACCAGGGCAGCGGGGCAATCTCGCCATAGCCGCAGCGTCCCTGTTCGCTGGTCAGCTTCAGGATGATGCCCTCGCGCACCTGCCAGAGTCCGTAGCGAGTCGCCAACGCTCGGCGAAAAGGCCGCCGATAGGGTCGAAACTCAAAGCGATACACCATGCTTTAAAGGCGGCTTGCCGCCAGGAAGCCGCCGCACAGCAGCAGCCCGCTGCAGAGGTGAAAGCGAATAGCCACGAATTTAGCATTCTGGACCCGCTCGGGCTGCGCATGGTAGCGAGCAACGTGCCAGCAGAGCTGATAGGCAAACGGCAGGCTCAGCAGCAGCAGCAGCGCTGAAGATGGAAACAGCCCGACTCCTACGCCGCCGAGCGCGATCGCAAAAACGCTGCCGCACAGCCAGGGCAGCAGCTGCGCTCCGCGCTGCGTGCCTAAACGCACAATGGGTGAGCGCTTGCCGGCAGCCAAATCGTCGGCAACCTGATGAAAGTGAGAGCAAAACAGCACCAGCGTCGTGGTGATGCCGACCATGCCGGCTGCCCCAGCGGCGCTGTAGGACCAGCTCTGAGTTTGGCTATAGTAGGCCGCCATCACCCCTAGCCCAAAGCTGACGAAGCACAGCGGCTCTCCTAGCCCCTGGTAGCCCAGCCGAAACGGCGGCCCCTGATAGAGATAGCCCAGCCCGCAGCAGACTAAAATTAGCCCCAGCACGGTGATGTCTTGCTGCCAGAGTGCGATAGCTAAGATGCCGGCAATCCCTAGCGCCAGACAGAGATTGCCCAGGCCAAAAATGAGCGCCCGGTTGCGGGTGAGGTTGACCAGCGAATGATGCTTGTTTTGATCAATGCCGGTCTCTGCATCGAAGACGTCGTTGCTCAGATTTTCCCAAACTAAAAGCAGCACCGCTGACAGCAAAAATATCCAGAAAACACCGCTGTGAAACTGGTCTGTCTCAGCGTAGGCAATGGCGCTGCCAACTAAAATGGGCATGACGGCAACGCTGTACATGGGCGGCTTAAGCGCGGCTAGCCAGAGCTGCTTATCCGGTTGACGAACGGCGTGAGGGGTCATTGGCGATCGCAAGAACAAGAGACTAGGTCAGGAAACCCGTACAGGAACCTGTAGAGAGGCGTGATAGCCAGGGTTTAGCATATCTTCAAACTGTGGCAACCGGCTCAATCGTTATGCAATCTTCACTCAACCAGGTTCCTTTGCTAGAGTGTCAGGGCAAGACTGTGTGCTGCTGTCTGAGCGGCGATTGAAGGGGCTATGAAAGGGGTAATCGAAAAGGTCAGAGCCTGGCGGCAGGCCAAGCCGCCGCTGCTGTTTACGGTAGGCACTGCAGCGCTGCTGGTGGCGGGTGGCGCTGTGGCCTACTGGGGACTGAGCCAGTCGCGCAGCGGTCTGCCGGCTGGGATTCGGCTGGTGCCGCAGGATGCGCTGATGACGCTGAGCATCAGTACGCAAGAAAATCAGTGGAACCGTCTGCGCCAGCTGGGTACACCGGAAACTCAGCAGGAGTTAGACAATCTGCTAATTGAATGGCGCGATCGGCTGCTAACCGCCAACGGCTATCGCTTTAGGCCAGATATTAAACCGTGGTTGGGCAACCAGATAACGGTGGTCTTTTTGCCGGCCGAATCGGCAGCTGACCCTAGCCAGTCGCAGGAAAGCACGCAGATGGTGGCAATTTTACCGATTGCCGACGCCGGCAAGGCCCAGGCGCTGATGGCAGAGCCTAAGGGCAGCACCCGCTGGGTCGGTCGCGACTATAAAGGGGTCCAGATTCAGTCGGTTAAAACCCCTACTGGCGAGACGCTTGAAACCGCTGTGATTGGCAAAGACTGGCTGATTGTCGGCAACACCGGCAGCGGCGTTGAACAGATCATTGATATTTCAAGCGGGGCCGCTTCGGTGTTTGATACGGCCGGCTATCGTCAGGCGCTGCAGCGCATCAGCGACCCGCAGGCCTTTGCCCATCTCTATGTCAACCTGCCGGCGGCCAGTCAGGCGCTAACGGCCAGCCCGAACGGCCTGCCACTCAGCGGCAGTGAAGGCTTTGCGGCATCCCTGTCGCTCAACGCTAGCGGCCTGCAGGTGATCGGTACCAGCTGGCTGCCGGCCGATAGCGATCGCAGCTATGCCGAGCTCAAAAATGCGCCTAGCGAAATGCCTCGCCGCCTGCCTGCAGCCTCGCTGCTGATGGCTTCGGGCAGCAGTTTGCAGCAGCTTTGGCAAGATCTCAGCGAGGCGCCCGGGCCGCTACCGCTGCTACCGTTTCGCCCAGAAAATCTCAAGGCGGGGTTACAAAATACGACCGGGCTGCGTCTAGAAGAAGACCTGCTGCCCTGGATGGACGGCGAGTTTGCCTTTGCGCTGCTGCCGCCTGCCGCTGCGACTGATGCGCGTCCGGTGGATACCGGTCAGCTGCTGCTGATGGTGCAGGCCAGCGATCGCGAGGCGGCTGAGGCTACATGGGAAAAGCTAGACGAGGTGATGGCCAGCCGCTACCGCTACACGGTAGAAACCACCGAGCTAGCCGATCAGCCGGTGACCCAGTGGGTTTCGCCGTTTGAAGGCATCCAGATGAGCCACGGCTGGCTAGAGGGCAACGTCACCTATCTGGGGGTAGGGCTGGGGCTGCCGGAGGCAATTTTGCCGCGACCCCAGACTTCGCTAGCCGAAACCAGCCTCTTTCAGGCTCTTACGGCGGGTACGCCCAAAGCCAATACCGGCCGATTTTTGATTGATTTAGCCAGCATCAATCAGCTGCAGGGCGCGCTGCCCATTCCACAGCTTTCACCCGGCAACGCGGTTTTGACGACGGCGCTGCAGGCGATTGGCGTGACAACCACGGTGAATAGCGATCGCAGCGTCAGCTACGACATTCAGGTAAAACTGGCTAAAAACAATCGCTCAACAGCGCTGCCCGAGGCACCCTCAGAAGAGGCCGAAGAAGACGCCGAAGCTGAGTAGCGCCTACTGCGCCTCGTTTGAGGCCGTCCCACCAAATGCTGGCGTCAGATAGGCCACCAGTGCCCCAATGATAAAGCCGGCGATGTTGCGCACCAGCGGTAGCCAGTCACTCGTGCGGGTTACCACTGGGCCAATGCCAAAGGCCACAAACAAGATCGCCCACAGCGGCGAAAAGATCAGCACCCACTGCCAGGCGACTGCCTGTCCGGCCTTGCGGGGATGGGCCGCAAACCCGCAGATGACACCCCCTAAGATAGAGGTTACTAGCGTCAGCACCCACTGCTCCTGCGGCAGCCCCGGCACCACCGCGCAGCCGCCACGATTGAGGCAGGTCTCCAGCGCTCCAATGGCCCCCAGGATGGCCTGATCTTCACCATGCTCGCGCACGTAGAACTGATTGCCAAAGCGAGTCTGCAGCTCAATCCAAAACACCCGAGGCAGCAGCTCATAAACCGAGTCGCCAACGCTGAAGTTGAGAATATTGCCACCGCGCCGATCGGCTACCAGCATGACGCTTTTATCGTCTAGCCCCCAAAAGTCTTTGACCGCCCGGCCCGGTGTCTCATCAAACTGAGTCAGCACGCGCAGCTTCCAGCCGGTCTCGGCTTCAAATTCAGGCAGATGCTCGTTTAAGTAAGTTTCTTCAGAGTCGGTCAGCAAGCGGCCCAAATCGATCACCACGGTGGGCTCGTCCGGCAGTAGGTCGGGGTTATTGACGGCGTGGGCAGCAGGTGAGAGTCCCCAGGTAAAAAGGGCAAAGCAAACAGCCAAGCAGCATCCCATGACGCGATGCTGCAGCAAATTCCTGAGGCGGGATGTCATCATTTTTGTTTACAGTTTTTTACCTAATTTTAATTTAGGAGGAACCTCCACTGCCGTCAATCGGCTGCCAGTTTGAGGTGGGCTCTGACGAACGTTCCAATGCCGTATCAGGCGGAGGGTCAGGACTAGGCTTTGGCTTTAAAGGCGCTGCGGGGCGCTGGCTCGCAGCCGCAGATGGATGGACGCTGGGGCGGGCTGAGCGCGTCTGGGGGCGGGCGCTGACTACGTCCAGCGGTCGCTTGGTCGGTGGCCGCTGCCGCCGTCGCCGGCTAGGCTGCAATAACGTGCGCCAGGCAGCTGAGACGCCGGCGAACAGGCTGCGAGTTGTCACCTGGGCCTGCTGTGACTGCTGCTGTATCTCGCTCAGGCTCAGGTCTACCTGCTTCACCACTCGGCCAGCGCTGTGCATGCTGTCGGTCATACTGTCGGCCAGCTCGCTCAAGTCATCCCCGGTGTGGCGCAGCGTCTGCAGCGTTCGGGGCAGCTCCTGATTGAGCATCTCTAGCAGCTGCTCGGCGCTGCGAGCTGCCCGCGCCAGACTCATCAGCGCCGGAATCGCCGCGATCAGCAGCACGACTAAGCTCAGCGCCAGCAGGCCAGCTGACAGTCCTAACCAGAACAGTGGGTTAGTCACGCTTGACCGATGGCTCCCCAGGATGAACCCGCTGCTCGCGCTGCAGCGTCTCATACTCACGGCGACTGGCAGCCTGCCCGGCCGCGATCGCATCTCTGAGACGAACCAGCGTCTGCTCCCAGTTCTGTAGCGCCGTTTCCGACAGCCGGTCAGCCTGCAGGTGCAGGCTAGTGGAGAGATCTTCTAGCAGCTCTGGCATCGCATCGGCCGATTTCTTGAGCACCTGGCGCGTCTCACGACCGGTGCGCGGCGCCATCAGCAGGCCCGTCACGGTGCCAATCATAGAACCCAGCAGTACGCCGCCAATAAAGGCACCCGATTTACCGTCTGACATAGCATGTGTCCTCTCGAGATTCGGTTAATGCGCAAATAGTCAAGTGCCTAAGCTACTGCCGAGACTCCTTTTGAAACCGCATCACCAGCTTGAACCCGACCTGAGCCAGGCGCCGATACCGGCTGAGGACTCGCAGCAGCTGGTAGAGCCGCTGTCGCTGCAGCTGCCACTGCCAGTACTGCCGCTGCACCGTTTTAATCTGAACTCGACCTGCCGTCATGGTCAGTGCGGTCTGCGGTAGCTGCTGCTGCAGCGCAGCGTGTGTCTGCGATAGCTGCTGCTCTACCTGACGTAGCTGCCGCCGCAGCTGCCAGAGCCGGCGAGCACCGCCTAGGCAAATCAGCGCTAGCCCTACATTAACAATCGCAACTAGAAGCATCAGCGGTTCCTTACAGCCATTACGATAGCAGTCACTTGCCTGAGCGCATCAGTAAGGCAGCCAACCCTCAATCTGCTAACAGGTTAGATGGCAAAGCCTCCACCGGCATAATGAGAAAGAATAGCTAGGGTGCAATATGGTGCAAACAGCGGCTTCTGTCCTCTATGTTAATCCGGTTAGCGGGCGCGACAGCAGCCCTGGCACAATACAGTCACCTTTTAAGACATTGACGCAGGCGCTGCGACAGTCGCAAACGGGCACCATTATACAGCTTGCCCCCGGCCTCTACCGCGCTGACGGCGGTGAGCAGTTTCCGATCAAAATTCCAACCGGCGTCAGCGTCGTCGGCCAGGGTGAGGCCGTGATTGACGGCGGCGGCGCGATCGCCACCACTGAGTTTGGCCGACAGCAGGTGAGCCTAGTGCTGGCCGACCGCGCCCAGCTGCGCAGCGTCACCGTTACCAACCCGCAGCCGCAGGGAATTGGCCTTTGGATTGAGTTTGGTTCACCCATCCTAGTGCGCAATCAGATTGTCCGCTGTCAGCGCGATGGTATTTTTGTCACCGACAATGCCATGCCGGTGATCTTTGAAAACACGGTCGCAGAAAACGCCGCTAGCGGTCTGTTTATGGCCCGCCAGGCCAAGGGTGAAGTGCGGCAAAACACGTTCCGCAAAACCGGCTACGGCATTGCCATTAGCGATCGCGCCGCGCCGCTGATTGTCGGCAACCAGATTGTTGAGAACCGAGCCGGCATTGTACTGTCGCGCTCGGTGAGTCCCGTCCTGCGGCAAAATCGCATTGCGCAAAATCAGACCGGTCTCTGGCTGCAGGACAGCGCCCAGCCCGATATCGGACAGTCGCAAGATCCGGGCGATAACGACCTGCAGGATAACAGCGGCTGGAACTTACATAACGACACGGGGCGGCCGCTGCTGAGCGTGGGCAACCAGCTCAACCCCAACACCGTGCGCGGCGACGTGATCTACGCGGCCAGCCAGCTGCCGGATCCAGCGGCGGTGCCGCCGCTGCTGCTAGGGCGCGTTACGCCGACGCCGACGCCGCCAGCGGCCCCGCCGGAGCCAGTCCCGCCCGGGCCTCAGCTCGACAGCCGGTTTATTGATCTGGTGGGGCACTGGGCAGCGCCCTTCGTCGATGCGCTGGCTGAGGCTGGCCTGGTACGGGGGTTTTTAGATGGCTCATTCCGCCCGGACGTGGTGGTGACGCGGGCTCAGTTTGCGGCGCTGGTGATGGCAGCTTTCCCCGGGCAGAGCAGCCAAAATCAGCGAGTCAAGCCCTTCGCCGATGTGCCAGCTGATTTTTGGGCGCGCGAAGTAATCTATCGAGCCCAGGCCCAGGGCTTTTTGTCCGGCTTTCCTGACAACAGCTTTCGGCCCAACGCGCCGATGACGCGCGTGCAGGCGGTGGTGGCTTTGGTGAGCGGGCTGCAGCTAGGGCGCGGTCAGTCTGCTCAGCTGGTGATCTATCAAGATCGAGCTCAGATTCCGTCCTACGCGATCGCGGCGGTGGCGGCGGCTACCCAGCGGCAGCTGGTGGTCAACTATCCGGTGCCTAGCGAGCTGCGACCGCTGCAGTCCATTACCCGAGCTGAAACAGCGGCGCTGGTCTATCAAGCGCTGGTGACTCAGAATAAGTTTCCACCGCTGCGGTCGCCGTTTATTGTAAAGCCGGTAGAGCAGACGCTCAATTTCACTGACCTCAGGGCTAGCAGCGGTGGCCACTGGGCCAGCCGCTACATCGAATCGCTCTCCAAGCGCGGTCTGATCAGCGGCTTTGGCGATGGCAGCTTTCAGCCCGATGCGCCGATGACGCGAGCTCAGTTTGCCGCGCTGGTCGTCAACGCCTATCAGCCGCAGCCGCAGCGAACCGCGCTCAGCTTTCGCGACGTGCCGCCCGACTTTTGGGCGGCTAAAGCGATTCAGGCGGCATACCAGGCCGAGTTTCTTTCTGGCTTTCCTGACTATACCTTTGCGCCCGACAACCCGGTGCTGCGGCTGCAGGTGCTGCTGGCGCTGGTCAGCGGCCTATCGCTAGCGCAGCGAGTGACCCCGCAGCTGGCCAGCCTGACGCGCTATCGCGACCGGCATCGAATTCCTAACTACGCTCAAAGCGCGATCGCAGTGGCTACTCAGCTGCAGCTGGTCTTCAACTATCCCAACCAGTCAGAGCTGCATCCCAACCGGACTGCCACCCGAGCTGAGGTTGCTGCGATGGTCTATCAGGGGTTGGTGATTCAAGATCGAGCCGAGCCGATTGCCTCGCCCTATCAGGTCACGGCACAGTCATAGAGCTGTCTCGGGTAAGGTCTTCAGCAGTTTCTCTTCACCCGCTTCCCATCAGATGCGAGAATGGGTCTTTAATCCTTACCCTGTTTAAAACTCTGAGGAAAGCAGCATGGCAGAAATTCAGTTCGCTCGCGGTATTGCAGAAGAAGTTGTGCCCGATGTGCGCCTCACCCGCTCCAAAGATGGCACCAACGGCATGGCAACGTTTTACTTTGATCATCCTAAGGCGCTTAGCGAAGAAGGGGTTGAAATCACAGGCATGTATCTGATTGATGAAGAAGGCGAGCTGTCTACTCGCGATGTCAGAGGTAAGTTTGTCAATGGCGAGCCCTCCGGCATCGAGGCTGACTATGCCATCAAGAGCCCTCAGGAGTGGGATCGCTTCATGCGCTTTATGGAGCGCTACGCTGAACAAAACGGCCTAGGATTTACTAAAAGCTAACCGCCAATGGCCCACCGTCCCCATGCTGATGCAGCTGCCTTAGCTCGCTGCGCCGTGGTCACCGTTAGCGATACTCGCACAGTTGAGACCGATCGCAGCGGGCAGCTGATCCAGTCGCAGCTGCGCTCAGCCGGACATGCGATTGTGGCCTATCACCTGGTTAAGGATGAGCCCGATCAGATTCGCGCGCTGGTAGCGCAGCTCAGTGCCGCAGCCGACGCCATTATTCTCAGCGGCGGCACCGGCATTGCCCCACGAGACACCACCTACGATGCGATCGCGGCCCTGTTAGAAAAGCAGCTTCCTGGCTTTGGGGAGCTGTTTCGGCAGCTGAGCTACGCCGAGATTGGCAGTCGGGCTATCGCCTCTCGGGCAGCGGCTGGCATCTATCAGTCGGTGCTGATTTTTTCACTGCCTGGCTCCAGCCGAGCCGTGCAGCTGGCAATGGAGCAGCTAATTGTGCCGGAGCTGCCGCATTTGGTATCGCAGCTGCGCGGCTAGCGACGTACCAGCTTGAGAAAGACATCGGTCAGGTCGGCGCGCTCCTGACGAATTTCTTGAATTGGTAGCGGCCTGAGAATGTCGAGCAGCCGATAGAGCTCGGTGGCGCTGCCGGCGTAGGTAATCTGCTGATCAGCGATGACGGCCCCCAGCTCAGCGAGCTGTCGCTGCCGCTCGAGGTCTAGCTCACCGGCCACCTCAATCTGATAGGCCGATCCAGAAAACTGTCGAATCAGCGTCTGCGTCGGCTGCTGTGCAATCAGCTCACCGTTGCGAATGACGGCTACCCGGTCTGAGAGCTCTTCTGCCACATCGAGCTGATGCGTGGTGAGTAAAATGGCGCAGCCAGACGCCGCGATCGCGCGCACGAGCGCCTTGACAGTTTCGCTCGCTTCGACATCCAGCCCTAGTGTTGGCTCATCCAGCAGCAGCAGCTGTGGCTGATGAATCAGCGCCATTGCAATGGCTACCTTTTGCTGCATGCCGCGCGACAGCTTTTGCACCGGCGTATTTTGTTTGTCAGCTAGCCTGAACTGATCGAGCAGCTCACGGCCTCGGAGGCGCGCCGTGCGGCGTGGCACCTGTCGCAAGCCACCAAAGTATTCTAAATTTTCCAACGGCGTCAGCCGCCAGTAGAGATTGCGGTTGCCTTCGAGCACCGCTCCCACCTGCTTCAGCGCGCTAGCCTGCCGATGCGGATCTAGGCCGGCAATGCTGACCTGTCCCGCGTCCGGGCGCACCAGGCCACCAATCATCTTGATGGTGGTGGTTTTGCCTGCCCCGTTGGGACCCAAAAAAGCCAGCACCTCACCGGCGGCAATGGTCAAAGACACCCCTCGCACGGCCTCAAAGCGCCGCTTGCCGCGCCCGTAGCTTTTTTTGAGTCGGTGCGCCACCAGCGTCGGCACGGCGGAAGCGGTCTCAGCCTGAGCAGGAGAAGTGAACAGAGGAAGCGTCATGCAGACGATAACTTAACAATCTGAAACTTTTTCTATCGTAGCGCGCCGCTGCTCGCTCGCCGGCTGAAAGCGCCGCATCCGCTTGATATTTATAGGCTTTAAGAACGATGCATTGAGCCTAGGCTCTACCAAAAGCCAAACCTTTTTGTTAAGATTATTTAAGAAGTTTTAAAAAATAGAATATTTGCGAATGATCTTTTTTCCCTCAAGCGAGCCGATGTTTCGGAGCAAGCAAGCTGCATTAGACATTCAAGACTTGCGCGGGCTGCTGCGGCTACGCCTGCGGCTAGGGTCGCTCACCTTGCTAGAGACTCATTTCACCCGAATCGATCAGGTCTTTCTTGTTTGGGCCGGCATCAGCGCTGCTATTTTTGGCACCGCTCAGTTTTGGCCAACGCTCAGCTGGACTACGCAGGCTGCGCTATGGGGCTGTCTGACCTGTGTTGGCATTGTCACGATGTCCAACCTGGCCTGGTTCTGGGTACAGGTTGAGCGGCTGCGCTGGGTGGTCTATCTCTGGTCGGGGCTGATGCTGGGCGGTGTGATTTTGACCGCGCACGGCATCTTTAGCGGCGTTCCCCTCATCTTGATGAACCTCTGCGGCCTGTGGCTAAGCCTTTGCGCTGCAGGCTACGGCGCGATGGGAATTGGCATGCGATCGCGCAGCTTTCTGCTGGCGGCGCTGATGCATCTAGCGGTGCTGCCAGTTTTGAGCTCAGCTCTTGCCTGGCAGTTTTTGCTCACCGGTGCAGTCATGTCTGGCTGTCTGCTGCTGCTGGCCTGCGTGCAGTGGGACATGCGCCAGCCGATTGAGCATCCCGATCTGCTTTCTGAGCAAGACCGTCAGTTCAATCAACAGCAGCAGCGGCTGCGCCGGGCATAAGAAAGCCGACACCATCAGACGTCGGCTTTAAAGCTTTAATGGGCTTAGCTTAAGCAGCACCTGAGCGCTTGCTAAACAGCACCAGCACCGTCTTAACAATCAGCTTGATATCGTACAGCAGGCTCCAGTTTTCCTGATATTTCAGATCTAGGCGAATCACGTCTTCAAACTTTTTCACCGTTGAGCGACCGTTGACCTGCCATTCGCCGGTCATGCCCGGTTTGACATTGAGACGCCGCCATTCGGGCACCTCATACTGCTCAATCTCGTCGGGCGTGGGCGGTCGCGTCCCTACGAGACTCATGTCTCCCCTGAGAACGTTCCAAAACTGCGGCAGCTCATCCAAGCTGGTTTTGCGCAGAAATCGGCCAACGTTGGTAATGCGAGGATCCTTCTCATTTTTAAAGAGCGGCCCCTCTAGCTCATTGGCTACCTGAGTTTTCAGCTGCTCTGCATCGGTCACCATCGAGCGAAACTTGAAAATCGTGAACCGCTTGCCCATCCAAGAGCAGCGCGTCTGCTTGAAAAACAGCGGTCCGCCGTCTTCGAGCTTGATGGCGATCGCAATGGGGATAAATAAAACGCTGGAAATGACCAGCCCAACCAGAGCGCCAACGATATCTAGGAAACGCTTAGCGCGCGATCGCACCGACGGATGCGTTGCCGGCAGCCGCTCTAGGCTGAGCCGCTCCGATGGATGCTCAGGGCTAGGTTCCGGCAGCGGTTCGATATCAAAGACCTGATCGAGCTCCGTCATCGACAGCGCCATCATCACCTGACTGGGCACATTTTTTAAGCGGACCTGAGCGCTTTGCGCTTGACTCAAGCGATAGCCAATCACCAAGGCCCCAATTCCGCTGCTGTCAATAAAGTGAGTATTGCCAAAGTCAAGAACCAGCTCCTTGACATGAGGATGCTGTGCGAAGAAAGCCTGAACCTTCTGCTTGAAAGCAACGGCAGCAACCACCGCGAAGCTGGGCGGAAGATAAATGATTCCTATTGAATCATTGACTGTTGTCTCGAAGTTTGCAACCTTGACGGTATCGACCATATCCTTAAGAGCTAATTCCTAATCTTGGTCCAGTGAAAATTGATGGCTTATCCAGCAAAAACGATCGTTTTCAAACCGGTGAGCGTTAAATAGAGGTCCCCAATGATTCTAAATAGAGAATACGCGCTATAGCTTTGTTTGTCAGGATATTGGGAAAACTTTATGCTTTATTTGTCTTTTAGATTGGGGGTTTCTGAGCGCGCTAGCTGACGCAAAAAATACTAAGCCGCTGCCTAAATAAAAAATGAATTTGCTCTACCCGATTATTTTACGGAAAAATGCAATCCTTTTCAGCAGACGGTTTCAAAGATCAATAAGAGACTCTAAAAGCATATTTTTTTAGCTATTGTTCTAGAAAACAGATACTGAATTTTGCAGTAAGTTTCTATACACGTACGGGGGCGCTCTGCCGGCTAGCTTACCAGCCTGTATTAAGGCACCATAAATACCGGGTAAAAGCATCCGCTGCAGGACAGAAAACGCGCATTCTGTGAGGGCAATCGCTGCTATCTCATCTTTACTAGACGATATTTAGCGGTAAATGTTCAAACAAAGCTGCTTCATGGCTAGGTTACCCAGCTGTGATAGCTGGCACGCTAGGTTACCCAGCTGCGATAGCTGGCACTGTGCCTGCCCAGCAAATCAGTCAATCGGTCAATCAGTCAGCAGGTCTCGGCGGCTCTCGGCGGCTAGCTGACAAATATATCAATAAATTTTGCTAAGTTGGTTTTGCCAATGGCTCACGCTACTGCTAGCGTATGAAGGCGTTTTAATCTTTTGCGAAACGCTATAGATAGCAGTACGACGCAATGCCTTCTGACTTTCAAGTTTCATTTCTATCGGATAGCGAACTGCAGGCGGCCCACCGATCTCAGTATCAAAATATGCCTGCAGCCGCTGCGATGGGAGTGGTCGAACTGCAGGCTTGGAAAGCCAGGGTGGCTGGCTTTCAGGCTACTGTGACAGAGACACCTGCGGCCGTCCAGGGCAGCCTCTTCGAGCCTGAGTCAGCCTCAGCCGCTGACGCGATCGCGCCGTTCCAGCTGCCGCAGCAGAATACGGAGTTCTGGCGCTGGCGGGCAGCGGACGTTGGCACAGCGGCGCTTTATTTTGTCATTGACTATCAGACGATGCTGCTGCTCTATGTGGGTGAAACGGTCAAGTCCAACCAGCGGTGGAAAGGCGTTCACGACTGCAAGCGCTATCTGCTGAACTACCGTCAGATTCACTACCAGCTGGATTTAGAAAGCCAGCTGGGGATTGCCTTTTGGGCGCAGGCGCCGACTGAGCGACGGGCTCGCCAGCAGCTCGAATCGGCCTTAATTCGCAAATGGCGCTCGCCGTTCAATAAAGAAAACTGGGCATTTTGGCAGACGCCGTTTGTTGGAGAGAGCCTTTAGCAGACTGCGCGTTTCAGGCTGTGCGTTTCAGGCTCTGCCTCATAGATGTGCCACCGTTACCCCGGTGCCGCCATCTGCCTGCTCGGCAGCTTCAAATCGCTGCACCTGAGGATGTCGCTTCAGGTAGGCTTGCACACCGCGCTTGAGCTTGCCGGTGCCGTGACCGTGAATAATCCAGATCGGTCCCTGGGCTCGAGCAATAAAATCATCAAGCGTAGACTCGGCTTCGGCGACGCGCATGCCGCGCAGATCGACCGTATTTTTGGACGTACGCATAGCCGGTGCGGGGGGCTGTGAGGGTGGCGGCGGCGGGGCAGCCTTAGGCTTTTCAACCGGGTCGGCTTTTTGGCCGCTGAGCGATTCGACATCGCTGACGTCAACCACCAGCTTCATCAGCCCAAACCGGACTGAGAGCTTGCTGTCCTCATCGGGTTCACTCAGCACTTCGCCCGTTTGCCCGCCCAGGCTCGTCAGCCGCACTCGCTCGCCAACGCTAGGACGATAGCCTTTAGACTTGGCGCGGTGGGTGCCGGTAGGCAGCTGACGCTCGGCAATTCGATCGATCGCTTCAGTTGCTTTCTGCGCTCCCTGCGCCGTAATTTCGCCCGCTTGCAGCCGGCGAATGACGCGGGCGATTTCACTTTTTGCCGCTGCGATCGCGCTTTGTACCGCCTGCTCCTGCTGCTGTTTTAGATCGCGTTCGCGATCGCGCAGCTGCTGATTTTTATGCTCAATTTCTGCCTTCAGCCGCTCGGCCTGCGCCACAATCTGAGCCGCCTGCTCGGCCTGATCTTCCTGGCGCTTGCGCTGCGCCTCAAGGCCGGCAATCACCTGATTGACATCGGCCTGCTTGGTTGCCCCAACGTAGCCCTGCGCCTGGTCTAAAATCGCGTCGTCGAGGCCCAGCCGACGGGCAATCGTGAGGGCATTAGACCGTCCCGGAATGCCCCACAGCAGCCGATAGGTTGGTGATAGACTCACACCGTCAAACTCGACCGAGGCGTTCTCAAACCGCTCATCCTCATATTTCAGAGCTTTGAGCTCCCCGAAGTGAGTGGTGGCAATCGTCAGTCGAGCGTGATTGGCCAGGTGCTGCAGCAAGGCAATCGCCAGCGCGCTGCCCTCTGTCGGGTCAGTGCCGGCCCCTACCTCGTCGAGCAGCACCAGCGCATTTGCAACCGGCAAGCCAGCTAAAGCAGCCTCCGACTCTGACGGCGCTGCGTCAGACGGTGCGATCTCTGCCAGGATGCGCGCAATGCGCTTAATATGACCCGAAAAAGTCGATAGGCTCTGCTCAATTGACTGCTCATCGCCAATGTCAGCTAAAACCCGATCAATCCAGGGCAGCTCAACTGGCTCGCGCGCCGGGACGAACAGCCCAATTTTTGCCATCAGTATCGCCAGTCCCAGCGTTTTAAGCGTCACCGTTTTGCCGCCGGTATTAGGGCCAGTAATGGCGACGACGCGAATCTCAGGTCGCATGACCACGTCAATCGGCACCACCAGATGCGCCTGCTCATGCTTTTGCTGCCAGATAAGCAGCGGGTGGCGCAGCTGCCGCAGCACGGTTTGCTCGCCGAGGTCAGTAAAGCGCGGCGGGTTGGCCTCTAGCCAAAGCGAATAGCGGGCCCGCGCCGTGGCTAAATCTAGAACCGTGACGGTTGCCATCAGCTGCTCTAGATCGTCGCTAACGTCAGCCACCTGCTGCGATAGACGCTGCCGTACCGCCTCTTCTTCGCGCGTCTCCTGACGCTGCAGCTGGCGCAGCTGATTGCCCCACTCCACCACGCTCTGCGGCTCAACATAGAGCGTCGCCCCGCTGGTTGAGACATCGTGCACAATGCCGGGTACCTGATCTTTCTGCGGCGCTTTGATCGGGATCACGTAGCGATCGCCCCGCTGCGTGATGAGGGCTTCTTGGATCGCGCCAGCCTGCCGCTGTAAAACGCGCTGCAGCTTAGTTTGAATCTGGTCATAGACCGACTTGAGCTGCCGGCGAATGCCTTCGAGCTTGGGGTTAGCCCGATCGGTCACCTTAGCGCGATCGTCAATGCAGTGGTGAATGGTTTGCTCTAGGTCGGGGTAGGTGCGCAGCTCGGCAACCAGCGCCTGCAGGACCGGAAACTCTGCTTCTTCCTGCGCGTCAATCAGCCGCCGCAGCTGGCGCGTACCAGCCAGCGTCCCAGCGATTGCCAGCAGCTCGTCCCCAGATAGGATCCCCTGTCGATTGGCGCGCTCTAGCGCTTCACCAATGTCGCGAATGCCGCTAAACTTGAGCGGGGTCAAGGTTTCTAGCTGATAGACCTCACGGGTTTGTGCCAACAGCGCCACGCTCTCTGCCTGCGTAGCGGGAAGGCGCACCTGCCGCGCGGCTAAAGTACCCAGCTTGGTAGCGGCAAAGGTGGATAGATGCTGGCACAGGCGCGGCCATTCGAGAAGGTCTAGCGTTTCTGCTTGAATCAAAGCGCTGCGAAATAAATATTTTCTTTCAGTTTAATGGGTATCAGGAAAGAGAATGGGTAGGGAAATCCGAGCGCTGGTGCTGCTGGTGAAGGATGAAATCGCAGAGACAAGTGAGAACTCGGTTATTTTGATGCAATGACGCTCCAGGTTGGTCTTTGACCATTGCTAACCGGCTTCAATGAGAATCGCCAGCGTATTTTTGGCAAACTGCGCCCCCGTTGGCTTGCCCTCAATGGTAGCCATCAAACTCGTGCCGCCGATCAGCAGCAAATACTGCTGGGAAAACGCCTCTGCATCTTTCACTCCCGCTTCAGTCGCCAACTGCATGATGAAGGTGCGAATCGCCTCCCGCAGCTGCACCGATACCTGATGAGCCGGATGGGTGGCATCGGCAATTTCCAATACCACATTGATGAAGGGACATCCCCGAAAACAGGGGTCGGCGTACCATTCCTGCAGCACGTCAAACGTCGCCAGGAGCCGATTCTTTGCGGTTCCACTGTGGCTATTTACGGCTGTTTCAAACCAGGCAATCCACTGGCTGGCGCGATGCTGCATCACTTCCAGAATCAAATCATCCTTTGAGGGGAAATGTCGATACAGTGTTCGCTTAGCGACTCCTGACTGGGCAATCACTTCATTGATGCCCACATTCTGAGTGCCTTTTTGGTAAAAGAGCTGCGAGGCAGTTTCTAAAATTTGCTGCTTTGCTGCGCTGGATTCGGGCATTTCCTTAGTAAAGTAGACAAGTTTGTCTCCCTAGACATATACTACCAGAAACCCGTGGTAGACAAGTTTGTCTCCCTGGTTAAAAAAGTTTGCTGCTGACGAATTGTGACCCTGCAGGGCGATGTGTCCTGCCAGTTGGTTGTACCTGAATTTCCTCTTTGAAGACAGTACGAGGTTCACCCATGACTGGAATTTCTAAGAAACCTGATTTAAGCGATCCAAAACTTCGAGCCAAGCTGATGCGAGGCATGGGCCATAACTACTACGGAGAACCGGCGTGGCCTAATGAGCTGCTCTACATTTTTCCAGTGGTGATTTTGGGAACGATCGCGTTGTGCGTCGGGTTGGCGGTGCTTGATCCGGCGATTGTGGGTGAACCAGCTGATCCATTCGCGACACCGCTGGAAATTTTACCGGAATGGGATCGGGGTCGGCGACGGCGCCGAGCGGCGTCACCCCGGCGGTGGTGCGCCCGTAGGCGTCGTCGAACACCGTGGCCGGCGTGACCGTGCGGCTGACGGCCACCACGGTGT
>JAAHIA010000260.1 GCA_010671975.1 Leptolyngbya sp. SIO4C1
TGCTGGTCGGCGTAGACGCGCGTCTTGGTTTCTGTAAACCAGTTTATTAAGTTTTTGCGGCTGCTCTCAGGAATTGGCACGTTGAACTTCAGCGCCTGGTCGAGCAGCTTCAGCGCAATTGAATACAGAATATTGATGTGATTCACATCCGACATTTCGACCGTGTCGGCAATGGAGAACCCAGCGACAAACAGATCGGCCTTGCGCATCTGCTGCGCTAGCTGAGCCAGCAGCGTAGATTTGCCACAGCCGCGATGCCCGGTAAAAATCAGCTTACTGGCTGGCCCTGAGGCCAGAATGTCGCGCCGCAGCTTGGCTAGGGTTCGCTGACCGTAGGGCACGCGAAATTTCTCAATTTCTGCCTGTCTATACAGAGGAAACAGATTGAGATTTCGGTATGCTTCGGTCAACTGCGCGCTGCGATCCATGCCTGCCGCCTAAAAAGCCTTACTCATCATACCGAAATGGCTACCGCTTGCTCTGCTTCGCTGAGTCTTTTTACCGTGAGTGGTCAACCGCTAGCGTGAGTATGGTTTTACACAAATTTCAACATCGGTTACTTAGCTAGCTGACCGTTCTTTCTCTGAGGGCTTTACAGTTCCTTCACACAACCGACTGCCTTGTAAACTTCAGGCTGCGAGAATCTACGCTGACTGACGCCGCTATAGCAGAATTCCAGTGTAGCGGCTGATTTGGGTGCCTCTACTGTTTGGAAATTAAGAATCATTTCACAAAATAAATACATAAGAAGGAAGTGGACACCCGCGTCATGAAACAGCATCGGTTTTTCTACACAGCTATTGTCCTTTGTCCTTTAATTTGTTTAGGCGTAGGTATCTCCCCTAGCGTGGCTAGCAATTCTGGCAGCGAGCAGCTCTCTCAGGGCCTGCCGGGTCGGCGAATCAGCGGCGGATCGCGCTATCGCCAGGTCAGTCAGCCCAGGACCTGGCAGCGCATCTATCACAGCAATGAGCCAGCGTCCATGTGGCTATACTGCGCAGCCAAATAGGCTGTCTAGGTATAGTCGACTGACCTGCTGCTGATTCATGCCGTTCTGAATCAAGAATAACGACATTGCAGCACAGAAAACGCGATCTTGATCCCAAGCGGTATGGGTTTCTAGAAAGCCCTGAAGAGAGTCGAGCAGCTCCTCTGGAATCTCAACTGTCAAGCTAACTGTCTTGGATGCCATCGTAAAGCTCCTGTGACCATGCCAAAGCACTACAAAACTATCCTCAGGCGGCACTGCGCTTAGCTATGCTGCCGCCCGTGGAATATCTGGTAGTGGAGCTTATTGTGTGACAAGCGCTGATAATTTGCAATGTACGAATAGCAGCGAAAGCCCTTCACAAAATTTTCCGGTTACGAAAGCAAGGGCCTTAGCGCGCACTTTTCGTGACATAGCTTCACAGAACTCAGTCGCCTAAACTACCTCGATAGACTGCCGTTTTCCACAGCAGTTTGCTTAAAGCTAGAGAATAAGCCTGTCCCTTGTGGAAAATGATCGCGGTCCTGTGGAAAAGATGTGGAAAGCAGCCTTCGTTTTTTAAGATTTGTAAAAATTGGTCTAAAGGGCGCTGTGAGAGCTGCTGACGCTACAAACTGCGATCGCATCCCGCCTGTGCGATCGCGCGGCAGAGGCCACCTCAACTGCTTTTGAGGTGGCTAGGTTGAACGGGCTAGCGGGCGTCTATCCTTTGAGGGATACGGCATCTTTGAGGAGTCGCTAAACATCCTGATTATTCGCATGGCGATCGATCAGGGCATCACGTTTATGGACAATAGCTGGGACTACTTACCGGTCAGGCGGGGCTGCTGGCGGCGCAAACAGCAGCTCGATATAGTTGCGATAGTGGGTAAGCTGCTGACTGACCTGCTGAGGGTCTTGCAGTACGCGCATCATGACAAAGCCGCCTTCAAACGCAGAGACCGCTGCATCCGCCAGCGCTTCTGCAGTGACCGGCAATTGGGGAGGATGCTGTGCGATTGCAGTGGCAAACTTAGCGCCAAGCTGCATCCGCCAGCGCAAAAATGCCTGCGCTGCTATCTCGCGCACCTCGATCTCTAAGTCTGCAAACTGATAGATAAAGGAGGCAATTAGGCAACCGCCAGCCAGATCGGCTGACTGGGCTATCTCTTCTTGCAGTAGACCCAAAAAAATCAAAATTTGCTGCAGCGGATCGCGGCTGAGCTTTTCAGCTCGGTGCAGCTGCTGTGCTAAGTGAGCAGCATCGTTAGCCGCATAGCGCTCGACCAAAGCCTGTGCCAGTTCGGCCTTGCTTTTGAAATGGTAGAAGAAGGCTCCTTTGGTGACGTTGGACTCAGCCAAAATCCTGTCGATGGAGGTGCCAGCAAAGCTATGCCTCATGACAAGCCGATGAGCCACATCCAGAATATGAGCCTTGGTTTTTTCTCCACCGCGCGGCATCGTCTTCCCTAGAACTTCCCTACTTATGGTTTACAAACTAATTAGTCTGTTTTGATTGAGTCGTTTGACTAGGTTTTCTCTGAGAGCACTCTAACGATTCTCTAACAGCAATGACTTTAGTTTGATAAATAACATACCGACTAGTTTGTTTAGTTTATCTTTTTTATCTTTGTTTACGGCTTTTAGCCTTGACCCGTTCACTTTTAGGAGAAATCGATGACTGCGCAACTCACTCACCCTACCTTCGACGCGGCTAAAGCAGAAGCCTTCGCTGACCGTCTGCTAACCATGCTGAATCATGGCGGGTTGGCCCTGATGATTTCGATTGGCCACCGCACGCAGTTGTTTGATACGCTGGCAGCACTGCCCTCGGCAACCAGCCAGCAGATTGCCGAGGCAGCTCAGCTGCAGGAGCGCTACGTGCGCGAGTGGCTTGACGCCATGACGGTAGGCGGCCTTGTTGACTACGATCCGACCTGTCAGACCTATCAGCTGCCGGCCGAGCATGCGGCTTTTCTGACTCGCGCCGCCACCTCTGACAACATAGCCACGCTCTTTCAGCATATTAGCGGTCTAGGCCTAGTAGAAGATGCCATTGTCGGCTGCTTCAAGGCCGGCGGCGGTGTGCCCTACTCAAGCTTCAAGCGGTTTCACGCGATAATGGCTGAAGACAGCGCTCAGACGATTGTGGCAGCGTTAGAAGATCACATTTTACCTATCGTGCCTGAGGTCACGGTGCAGCTGAGTGCTGGCATTGACGTCCTCGATGTTGGCTGCGGCAGCGGTCGAGCTATCAACCGGCTAGCACAGTTGTTCCCAGCGAGTCGTTTCACAGGCTATGACTTTTCGGCAGACGCGATCGCAGCAGCTAAGACCGCAGCCGCTGGTCTTACCAACGTGCAGTTTCAAGTAAAAGACGTGGCTCAGATAACCGAGCAAGCGCGCTACGACCTAATTACCACCTTTGATGCTATTCACGACCAGGCCCATCCCGATCGGGTGCTGCGCAATATTTACAACGCTCTGCGGCCAGGCGGTGTTTATCTAATGCAGGATATTCGCGCCTCTAGTCAGGTGCAGAACAATCTCGATCATCCGATGGGATCCTTTCTCTACACCATCTCCTGCATGCACTGCATGACCGTATCGCTTGCCGAAGGTGGTATGGGATTGGGCACGATGTGGGGCCGTGAAAAAGCGCTAGAAATGCTGCAGTCAGCAGGCTTCACCAGTATCGAGCGAAAAGAGCTGCCCCACGATATTGCCAACGACTATTACGTAATTCGCAAAGGAGACGCATAATGTGTCAGCTCTGCAACTTAGCGGCGCTGGTCAATCGCCGTGCTCAACCGCACCGTCAGTCGCCATCACTCTCTAGCTGGGGAGACTATCTGAGTTCAATTGATCAGATGTCGCGTGATGGTACTCATTGGGTAGAAATTGGCAATTCACGCAATATGGGAACTTCTGATGTCGGTATAAAAGGTGAAAGACAAGATGAAAGATTTAGCTCCTAATATTGTTCGGCAGCGGCTGCTGATGGAAGGTATTTATGCAACTGATGTCGATCGCGCAGCGGTGGAATTGTACCTCACCGGGATTGCGGCTGATCTCAACTTGCGAACCTATGGTACGCCTATCATTCATGCACCTAGCGGTTTGGGCAAAGCCGAAAATGCAGGGTTTGATGCCTTTATTCCGCTGATTGATTCTGGTATCTCTCTCTATGTCTGGAGTTCTGCTAAGTTCTTTGCGACTGTTTTGTTCACCTGCAAACAATTCGACATTGAGCAAGCCGTAGGCTACACCCGAGCATACTTTCGCACCTCTGCGCTGGAGCATCGACAGTTCTGAAGCTAGGCTTGCGCTTGCTCAGGGCTGTCTTCACTAAAACTTCCCGGTTTAAAGAGAACTTGAGAACAGTCAATCTTTAACCTATTTTGAGGAGACAATTAGCGGCCATCTTGTCTAAGTTCAACATACAAGCGCTTCATAATTTGATGCGCTGCAGCGTCGCTGCATAGATCACTCGGGATTTGCCCGACCACTGCAGCAGACCGTCTAGCTCAAACTGTTTGAGAAAGCGGGTGGTGGTAACGCGAGTGGTGCCGATGGCATCGGCTAGTTCCTGATGGGTAATTTTCAGCGGCAGCATTCGCCCGCCGGGGACAGGGGCGCCGAAGCGCTCGGTGAGCCAGCAAATAAACTGCAGCAGGCGATAGCCGACATGCCGAGAGTGCAAAATTCTCAGCAGCGTTAACGCCTGATGGGTCTGGTCGACTAGCGCTGTAGCAGGCAGTTGGGCCGCCGGGCTGACGCGCTCTGCTGTCACCGACGTGATGCATTCAATTTCATGGGGTTGAATCAGCACCAGTTCAGCGCCAATTAGGCTGCCGGGTCCCCAAAAGCTGGTTGGAATTGTATAGCCTTCTTCGTCCCAGGTGATAATGCGCACGAAGCCCTCGTGAATCCGCCAGCGCATTTGGCCTGAGAGTGGCAGCTTGTCTCGCCGCTTAAATAATATTTGGTTAGGTACAAACAATTTTTGGGGCAGAGGCTGGGTAAGCGAAGTCATATTGCGAAGCCTAGAATCACGTCTGGTCGCAGGGCTACTGCTAGCTTTATGGCTGATTATTGCTGAATCAGATTTAGCGGCTGCGATCGCACAGTAGGTAAGGACTGCCAGTAGTCTCGAATCGTGCTAGCGACCTGCTGTGCGTGGTCAAAGTGAAAAAAGTGACGACCGCCGGGGCAGCTCCAGGCGCGATCGTTCGGTTTTAGCCACGGCTGCCACTGAGTTTGAGGCGAGCCACCCAAAATGCTGTCTTGCGCACCCCAGCAAACTAGCAGCGGTGACTCAATCCCACCACCGGCAATTTCTGTCCAGTCTGTCAGTGAATGGAGGGCTAAGCTAGTGTCGAGATCTTGCCCGAGTACCTGCATCAGCGCCTGAGTCAGACGATGGCCTTGCATGCCAAAGAGCGATCGCACCATCTGCGCTAGGACCATGTCTCGGCTGCAGGGCAACAGCTGCCGCAGGGCGTAGTATTGACGATGCCAATTATTAGCGGGATGGGCCCCGACCGACAGCAGCGTCAGCGACTTGACCCGGTGCGGAAACCGTCGCGCGTAGAGCAGCCCGATAATACCGCTGAGCCCATGTCCAAGCAGATGTACCTGATGGGGAGGTGCCTCTGCACAGTCGCACCGTCTAATGTAGTCATGCAGCAGCTCAACTGGCGTTTCGAGACAGCAAGGTTCATCCGGTGTTTGAATGTACTCCCAGCGGCGAATCGCCGCAGCGCGGGTGAGCTGACACAGCAGCCGCTGATCAAACTTTTTCAAATGAGGGCTAACGGTCAGCCAGAGCGCAGTGGGCACTTGAGTCATAATTCAGAATCCTGGTTACTTATTGAATCTATTTCCCAACAAAGGCTTATGCAGTAGTATAAATCAGAAGTTGAAAAGTAGGAACCATTCTCAATAAAAGCGGACCCAGCAGGCCGGCAGTCGTTGACGGCGCTCAGCTGCTGCAGCGATCGCACACACCGTAGAGCATCAGCTGACAGTCCAGCACGTAGTAGCCGGCGCTGTGGGCCTGGTTTTCGCCGATGCGATCGATTAGATCTTCGGTAAATTCTATTGTCTGGCCGCACTGCACGCAGACCAAGTGATGGTGGTGGTCGCGCAGCGGCCGGTTGAGTTCGTAGTGCTTGTGATCTTCGGCTAGCTCTAGCTCGCGCAGCAGCCCCATATAAACCATCAGGTGCAGCGTTCTATAGACCGTCGACAGGCTGATCCGCTCGCCCTGATCTTTCAAGAGGGCATGCAGATCTTCAGCACTCAAATGCTCCCCCTGTGGCAGCGCCTGCAAAATATTCAAGATTTTCTGACGCTGAGCTGTCGCCCGGTAGCCGCGAGAATGGAGTGCTGCCTTCAGGGCATCCTCTGAGTAAAAAGGCATGTATCTTCTAATGTATTTAAGAAGCATTCTCAATTAGAATACCCTTAAAGGTCAAGCATTGCGAGAAATTTAAGTTAAGCAGCCTGCTCAGCTGCAGGAGCTAGATCAAGCGATAGGCTGAGGCAGATCAGGCTCAGTCAGTGTTAGGCTGCTCTGTATCAATTAAGAACGCTGGGAGGCGTTGAATGCCTAGGGCTAAAGCAAACAAATCTGCACCGGCAGCTAACGGCGCAGCGGATGCGACCGAAGCCGTCCCCATTGGGCTTAACCCGTCAGACTCACCAACGGTGCCAGAAACCTCAGAAGCGCCCCAAACGCCCGAGCTGATAGACGACCCGCAGCAGCTTGACGAGCTGTTTAAGGCGCTCAAGACATTGCTCAATACGGTCGATAAGCTGCAAACGGCGCGTCAGGATGTGGGCGATATCAAACCGCTGATGGAGCGTATGCTCGATGGCGAGCTGTTGTCTGGTGAGGAGCTGGATCAGCTAAAGTCAGGCGTCAGCAGCCTGTCCAAGCTCGTAAAAGTCTATGGCGACTATCAAACCGCGCTAGAGCAGGCGCAGCCTGCAAGAGAGCTATTAGATACGGTGCTAAAGCCCTAGAAGTTAAAGCCATAGAGAATAAGCAATCCGTAGGTGCGCCTAAAAAAAGTCAGAAGCCAGAGCTACCCACAGGCAGCCCCTGGCTCCTATCTCCTACCTCCTATCTTCTCTCCCTAATTTGGCAGTAGCCGCTCCGC
>JAAHIA010000261.1 GCA_010671975.1 Leptolyngbya sp. SIO4C1
GAGCGGCAGCTCTTCGTTCTTGACAACCAGGTTGATGGTCGAAGCGTCAGAAACCGTGGAATTAATCAGGACCTCTACCGTGGCTAGCTGGCTGTAGGATACATTGCCAGGTTTCTCTTTGGCCAGTAAATAATCAGAGGCCTCATAGACCAGGTTGAGCCCACAAGACTCTAATACACTCGCGAGGGACTGACGAAGATTGGTTGCTGGAGCGATGGTATTTAGAAGGGTAGTGTACCGGGCCATAAAGTCTTCAGGAAAAAACCTGTTTCGCGACAAACATCCAAATAAGGAAACACAATCAACTTCCTACTTACACTATTACTCAGAAAGGCAGCTGTGTTTCAAGACTGTGCCAATTTTCCAGAAGTGTAAGGTAAAATTCTGCATTCAATCTTACTTTTCTATCTCCGTACGGCGTTTCAGGAAAAATGTAGGTTGCGTATTCGCTAGCCGGGTGACTAGGCCGGCATCTGAGGGCTGGCGCTGCTGCGACAGCTGGGCCCGATCTAAACTGAGTGGGCAGCTCAAACCGTTACTAAAATTACCTGTCTACTTGCTCATACGGAAGACCTTTAGATTTGCACCGCATGATTGGAAAACTCATTGTGTTTGAGGGCGTTGAGGGCTGTGGAAAAACGACTCAGCTGACCCACCTGTGCACCTGGCTGCAGGAGAGCGACCTGCTCAATCAGCTGCGATCGCGCTGCGGCATTCAGGGCGTTTTGGCGACCCGCGAGCCGGGCGGTACTCAGCTGGGTCAGGCGCTGCGGCAGCTGCTGCTGCTGCCACCGGGGGAGATCTCACTGGCAGATCGAGCCGAGCTGCTGCTCTATGCGGCCGATCGGGCGCAGCATGTAGAAGAAACGATTCGACCGGCGCTAGCGGCGGGCTATCTAGTGATTTGCGATCGCTACACGGCCTCTACCGTGGCCTATCAGGGCTACGGTAGACAGCTCGATCTGCAGCTGATTGAAACACTCAATCAGATTGCTACTGGCGGCCTGCAGAGCGATTTAACCCTGTGGCTGCGGCTCGAGGCGGCGGCCGGGCTAGCGCGCCTGCCGAAGCGAGGCCAGATCGATCGGATTGAGCGCTCCGGGCTGGCCTTTCACCAGAGGGTGCAGCAGGGGTTTGAAATGCTGGCTCAGCAGCAGGCCGAGTGCTTTATAGCCGTTGACGGTAGCGAGAACGAATCTGCGATCGCCGCTAAAATCAGAACGCTGGTCAGCCAAACTTTACAGCAATGGTACCTGCTCCCTTCTCAGCCCTAGTTGGGCAAACCCAGGCGGTCACCCTACTCACTCAGGCCGTGGTGCGGCAGCGCGTAGCGCCTGGCTATCTGTTTGTGGGGGCCGAGGGCGTGGGGCGCGCGCTGGCAGCGGCAGCGTTTGCCGAATGTCTGCTAACCCCAGCTGCAGCTGCGGCCCCACCGGCGGCGCTGCGTCGTCGCATTGCCTCACGCAACCATCCTGATTTACTTTGGGTCGAGCCTACCTACCTGCATCAGGGGCGGCCGCTGACGGTGGCTGAGGCAGCCGAGAGCGGGCTCAAGCGCCGGGGTCGACCGCAGATTCGCCTAGCACAGATTCGTGAGATTGCCCGGTTCTTAGGACAGCCGCCGCTAGAGGCAGCGCGGGCGGTGGTGGTGATTGAGCAGGCCGAGCTGATGGCCGAAGCCGCCGCCAACGGCCTGCTCAAAACGCTAGAGGAGCCGGGTCGAGCCACCGTGATTTTAATTACTGGCAACCTGCAGGCGCTGCTGCCAACGCTGGTCTCACGCTGTCAGACGGTGCCGTTTGAGCGCCTGAGCGCGGCCAACCTAGCGCAGGTGCTGCAGCAGAACGGCCGCACTGAGATTTTAGAATCAGCCGAAATTTTAGCCCTGGCCCAGGGTAGCCCAGGCGCTGCGATCGCTCACTGGCAGCAGCAACAGGCGCTACCGGACGGCTTTTTAGCCCGGGTCGAGCAGCTTCCCCAAAGCCGGCGCGAGGCGCTGGAGACCGCGCGTGAGATTGTCCAAACCCTAGATACCGAAGCCCAGCTCTGGCTGCTTGACTATTTGCTACAGCAGTGCTGGCAGCAGTCGATGCCCATAGCCCAGCTGCAGCAGCTAGAGCAGGCGCGCAAATATCTGCTTAGCTATGTGCAGCCTCGCCTGGTCTGGGAAACCTTACTGATGCAGCAAGCGACCGCTCGCTCAGCTGGGCAGAGCCGCTAGATTTGCAGACGCCGCTGGTCGGCTTGTTTTACAGTAGTTGCAGGATAGATTACACTCAGCTGCCTATACTCATGTGGAGATTGACATGGCCGCCTCTAGTGCGCAAAACAGTGGCTTCTTTGCAGTCGGAATTGGAGCTTCCGCAGGCGGGCTGAGAGCGCTAGAAAACTTCTTTGAAAATATGCCGCATGACAGCGGTGCGGCGTTTGTGGTGATTCAGCATCTTTCTCCAGACTTTAAGAGCCTGATGAACCAGCTGCTCGGTCGGCGTACCCGCATGGCCATCCACGTGGTAGAAGACGGCATGGTGCTAGCGCCCAACTCGGTCTACCTGATCCCGCCGGGCAAAAACCTGACGATTGCCGGGCAGCAGCTGCATCTGCAAAGTCAAGAGCGTAGCCAGCGCCAGCGGCCTCACTTTCCAATCAACCTCTTTTTTGAGTCTTTAGCAAAAGCCTTTAACGACAAAGCCGTTGGCGTTGTCCTATCCGGTACCGGCAGCGATGGCTCGCAGGGGCTCCAGCTGATCAATGAAGTGAATGGCATAGCGCTGGTGCAAGAGCCCAGCACAGCTGAGTTTGACGGCATGCCCCAAAGCGCGATCGCAACCGGCGTTGTGGATCTGGTGCTGCCGGCTGCAGAGCTGGCTCAGGCCATCTATCAGTTTGTTTCTTCGCCGCTGGCGTTTGCTCGGTTTCGCCAAGATCAGCAGAGCCAGCTCAAGCCCAGTCAAGTTGACCAAGTCACGAAGCTGCTGGTCCAGCAAGAAAAAATTGACTTCACGCAGTATAAGCTCAGCACGCTCGGTCGGCGCATTCAGCGGCGCTGTCTGCTGTCGGGGTATCGCAACTTTGAAGACTACATTCGTCGGCTTGGCACCTCAGAGGAAGAGCGCGCCATCTTAAAAGCCGATTTGCTCGTGAGCGTGACCCGCTTCTTTCGCGATGCAGCTGTTTGGGCCTATCTAGAAGCAGATGTCTTACCAAAGCTGGTTAAAGAAGCCAATCCTAGCGAACCCTTGCGCATCTGGGTGACCGCTTGCGCAACAGGGGAAGAAGCCTATTCGATGGCAATCTTAATCAAAGAAGCCGTTGAGCGCGCTGCCAAATCGTTAGATGTCAAAATATTTGCTACCGATATTGATCAGAGCGCGCTCGAAAAAGCCTCCCAGGGGGTCTACTCAGCCGCGATCGCTAACGACGTCAGCCCAGAGCGGCTAGAGCGATTTTTCATGCCTAAAGGCAGCAACTTTGAAGTCTCACGAACGCTGCGCGAGATGCTGATCTTTGCTCAGCACAACCTGATCAAAGACGCCGGCTTTACCCGGATGAGCCTGGTCACCTGCCGCAACGTGCTCATTTATCTACAGTCTGAGCTACAGCAGCAGGTGCTCAGAAGCCTGCATTTTTCGCTTCGTCCGCAGGGCACGCTGGTTCTTGGCGAAGCCGAAACGCTCGGCGAGCTAGAAGACGAATTTAATCCGCTACAGCGCCAGTGGAAGGTCTATCAAAAGCGCCGCGACGTGCGTCTGCCGCTGCTGACTAAGCATCTGCCAGCCGTTTCGCAAGCGGTTTTTCACTATCGGCAGCAGCAGAGCAATAACCAGCCTCGCTTTGATCCGCTCATTGAGTCTGCGTTTACTGCCTTCGTCACCCATCGCAGAGCCACCTGCTTTTTGGTCAATCGCCAAAACGAGCTGCTGCACGTCTGCGGCGATGCGCTGAATATCTTACGCGTGCCGGCGGGTCGAGCCTCGCAAGATGCCATCAAGCTGGTACCAGCCTCCCTACAGCTGCCGCTCAATACGGCACTACATCGAGCTCGGCAGCAGGAAACCACGATTCAATACGGCGGCCTCAGCTGGGATGAAACGGCTCAAAGCCTAACGCTGCAGGTAACCTATCAGGCCGCTCGGCAGATGGTTAGCGACTTTTTGATGGTGCTGATTGAGGTCACCGATCGACCCGCTACCCCTGCCCCTGAGCAGTTTAAAACGAATACCGAAGCGGCTCAGCGCATTCTAGAGCTAGAGCAGGCGCTGCAGCAAACTCGAGAAAATTTACAGGCCACCATTGAAGAATTAGAAACCACGAATGAAGAGCAGCAGGCCACTAACGAAGAGCTGATTGCCTCCAATGAGGAGCTGCAAAGCACCAATGAAGAGCTGCAGTCAGTCAACGAGGAGCTCTATACCGTCAACGCGGAGTATCAGGCCAAGATCCAAGAGCTCACCCAGCTCAATAACGACATCAACAATCTGCTAGCCAATATTGATGTTGGCGTCGTCTTCTTAGACGCGGCCCTAAGGGTGCGCAAGTTTACTCCGAAATCGACGCAGGTGATCAATTTGGTTGAGGCCGACACAGGTCGTCCGATTGAGCACCTGTCTCATAATCTGCAAGCCGTTGATCTTGTAGCGCTGCTTGAGCAGGTCGTCCAGACAGGTCAGCCAGTGCAGCAGGAGGTAAAGCTGCGCAAGCATCAGACCGACTGGCTGATGCGCATTCAGCGCTATCGCTTAGAAGATAATCAGACTGCAGGGCTGGTGCTGACGCTGTTTGATATTAGCGACCTAAAGCAGGTGCAGCGGCAGCTAGAAAACGCCGAAATGCAGCTAAGGCAGTCCAATGAAGTGCTAGAACAGCGCGTCCAGCTGCGCACCGCTGAGCTGCAAGAGAGCCAGCGCTTTATTCAATCGATCACGGAGGCGACGCCCAATCTGCTCTATATCTATGACCTCATTGAGCAGCGTAACCTCTACAGCAATCGGCTGCTGACCGAAATTTTGGGCTACTCAGCCGAGGAAATTAAATCAATGGGCGCTGATGTCCTACCGCAGCTCATGTATCCTGACGATCTACCTCGAATTTTGCGCTATCATCAGCAGATTCGCTCAGCCACACCGACTAGCGATGGCGGACTCTTTCAGATTGAATATCGAGCCCGAGACAGCCAAGGCGAGTGGCGCTGGTTCTATAGCCAAGACACTATCTTTGAGCGCGATTCGCAGGGCATGCCCACGCAGATTCTCGGATCGGCAATTGACATTAGCGATCGCAAGCGGGCCGAAGCGCAGCTACAGGCCAGCGAAGCCCGCTATCGCTATCTCTACAATCACACCCCGATCATGCTGCACTCAATCGATGCAACCGGTCGGCTGCTTAGCGTTAGCGACTACTGGCTTGCGCGCCTGGGCTACAGCCGCCATGAGGTGATTGGTCGCCCGCTCACCGACTTCCTGACGCCGGAATCCAAGCGCTATGCCCTCGAAGTTGAGCTGCCGGAGTTTTTTGCGACCGGCGAAGTTAAAAACGTTGCCTATCAGGTTGTTTGCAAGTCGCAAGCCATTCTCGATGTGATGCTGTCAGCAACGGCTAAACGGAATGACGCCGGTGAGTTTGTGAGCTCCCTGACGGTGATGATCGACGTGACCGCCCAAAAGCACACAGCAGCTGAGCTCACCAAGTATCAAAATCAGCTCGAAGAGCTAGTAGAAGCGCGCGCAACTGAGCTGCAGCAGGCTAACGCGCGCTTACAAACAGAGGTGCAGGAACGTGAAAAGGCTCAGGCTGAACTGGCACAGCGAGCGCAGGCGCTGGAGCGCTCTAATGCCGATCTAGAACAGTTTGCTTATGCCATTTCTCACGATCTGCAGGAGCCGCTGCGCGCCATGACCGTCTTTGCACAGCTGCTAGAGCAGGACTATGGCTCAGACCTCAACCGGGAAGCGCTAGACTACGTTGCTAGCATTGTTGAGGGCGGCAATCGTATGCACACCATGATTAACGGACTGCTAGACTATTCCCGCATTGTAGAGACCGATCGTAGCCTCCAGCCAGTTTCCCTCGCGGCGGTGCTGGACGCTGCCCTTGCCAACCTTGGTCCAGCCATCGCTGAGACAGCGGCCAGCATTACGCACGATTCGCTGCCAACGCTGAGCTGCGATCGCAATCAAATGACGCAGCTGTTTCAGAACCTGATCGGCAACGCCATCAAATTTCGCAGCGCCGAGCCGCTCACCATCCACATTGGCGCTCAGCCGCAAACCGGTGAATGGCTGATTAGCATACGCGACAACGGCATCGGCATGTTAGACAAGCATCAGGTCAGGATTTTCATGCTCTTCAAGCGGCTGCACAGCCGCAGCCAGTATGAAGGTCACGGCATTGGGCTAGCGATTTGCAAAAAGATCGTTGAGCGCCACGGAGGCCGAATTTGGGTAGAGTCCAGCGTGGGACAAGGTTCAACGTTCTATTTTACGCTGTCGGCTGACTGAGCCCAGACGCGCTCAGCCCAGTGAAGGACAAAACTACACCGTATAGTTTAGTTATAGGCATTTACCACGCGACCATGGTCACTCACCGTCGTCCCTTTAAAAATCCAACCCTTTGGATGGTGCTCGGTCTTTTGCTAGCAGCCAGTGGCATATCAGCCGTCGCAATTCGCTCTGTCTTACAGGCGCGACAGGCAGAGCAGGCCGCCAGCGAGCAGCCGTTGCCGCAGCGGGTGAGCGTCGCCGCGTTAGGCCGCATTGAACCCAAAGGCAGAGTCATTGACGTGGCGGCTTCTGAGAACGGCGTGCTGGCTCAGCTGCTAGTGACAGAAGGTGAGCAGGTCAACCAAGGTCAGCCGCTGGCCTACCTAGATATGTACGAGGTTCGCAAGGCAGAGCGCGACTACGCTGCTAGTCAGCTGAATCAGGCCCGCGACAAGCTAGCGGCAGAAACGCAGCTGGGTTCGGCTCAGATTCAAGCAGCTGGCACCCGCGTCGATCAGGTTGACATGCCCCAGACCGAAGCAATTCGGGCGCAGCGGGCCTCAATTGACAGCCTCCAGGCGCAGCTAGACTTAGCCCAGCTCGATTTAGGCCGAATTCGCGATCTCT
>JAAHIA010000262.1 GCA_010671975.1 Leptolyngbya sp. SIO4C1
ACCGTGAGCAGCCCGTTCTTCAGCCGCTTGCCAGCGATGTAGTGCAGGACGTCGAAGGCGTCATCGGTCGCCGCCTGGTTGTTCTCGTCGTCCGAAACAAGCCCGCGGCAGTAATCCGACGACAGCATCGGCTGTACGGTTTTCAATTAAAATCTCGGCTAGGCCCCCTGTTAGGCTAGAGCTAATACGCTAGAACTAATGGAGTCGCTGTTATGCCGATAAAAGACTCACGTCCGCCGCGTTCTCGGCAAGTTATTAACTTGGTCTTTTTAATTGCCAGCGGTCTGCTGTTTTTAAACGTGCTGCTGCCGGGCGTGTTTGGCTCGTCTACGCCGAAAGAGCCCTACAGTATGTTTATTCACCATGTGCAAGAGCATGAGGTAGCGCGCGCATCGGTGGGGCAAAATGAGATTCGCTATCAGCTTAAGAATGAAATGGGCGAGCCGGGTGAAGTTTATTCCACTACGCCGATTTTTGATTTGAAGCTACCCGACCTGTTAGAGGAGAATGGTGTTGAGTTCGCGGCCATGCCGCCAGCTAAAAATCAGTGGTTTCTGAGCTTGCTGAGCTGGGTGATTCCACCGCTGATTTTTGTGGCAGTCTGGCGCTTTTTCCTGATGCGCGGCGCAGGCGGTGCTCAAGGTGCGCTCTCAATTGGTAAGAGTAAGGCTAAGGTCTATGTCGAAGACGAAGCCACCAGAACGACCTTTGATGATGTAGCTGGGGTAGAAGAAGCAAAGACTGAACTGGTTGAAATTGTCGACTTTTTGAAAACGCCGAAGCGGTTTACTGATATTGGCGCCAAGATTCCTAAAGGCGTGCTGCTGGTTGGCCCGCCTGGAACGGGTAAGACGCTGCTGGCTAAGGCCGTCGCAGGTGAGGCGGGCGTCCCATTTTTTAGCATTTCGGGCTCAGAGTTTATTGAGCTGTTCGTGGGCGTGGGCTCATCGCGAGTGCGCGACCTGTTTGAGCAGGCGAAAAAGCAGGCGCCCTGCATCATCTTTATTGATGAACTAGATGCTATTGGCAAATCCCGCAGCAGCAGCGGCTTCTATGGCGGCAACGATGAGCGAGAGCAGACGCTAAATCAGCTGCTCACTGAGATGGATGGCTTCAACGCCAGCGAAAATACAATCATCGTGTTAGCTGCTACCAACCGACCTGAGACGCTCGATCCGGCACTGCTGCGACCGGGACGCTTTGATCGTCAGGTGCTAGTCGATCGGCCTGATCTGAAAGGACGCGAGGCGATTCTTGAAATTCATGCGCAGGAGGTGAAGCTGGGCGACGATGTGGATTTGCATGCGATCGCAGCCCGCACGCCTGGCTTTGCTGGTGCAGACCTGGCTAACTTAGTGAATGAAGCCGCGCTGCTCGCCGCTCGCAATCACCGCCAGGCAGTTTCACAGGCAGACTTCTCAGAAGCGATTGAGCGCATCGTGGCTGGGTTAGAGAAAAAGAGCCGCGTGCTCAATGAAAAAGAAAAGCGGATTGTGGCCTATCACGAGGTAGGGCACGCGCTGGTGGGCGCGGTCATGCCCGGTGGCGATCAGGTGGCTAAAATCTCGATTGTGCCGCGCGGCATGGCAGCGCTCGGCTATACGCTACAGCTGCCAACCGAAGATCGCTTTCTGCGCTCTGAAGAGGAGCTCAATGGGCAGATTGCCACGCTGCTGGGCGGACGCTCAGCCGAGGAGATTGTCTTTGGCTCAATCACAACTGGCGCATCTAACGATCTGCAGCGTGCCACTGACCTGGCTGAGCAAATGGTGACTACCTACGGCATGAGCGACGTGCTGGGGCCGCTCGCCTACCAGCGCGGGCAGCAAAACATGTTTCTCGACGGCGGTATGCCCAATCCGCGCCGCTCGGTGAGCGATGAGACAGCCAAAGCTATCGATACTGAAGTCAAAGGCATTGTCGAAGCCGCGCATCAGAAAGCCTTAGATGTTCTGCATCGCAATCGAGACCTGCTCGAAGAAATAGCGCAGCGGCTGCTGCAGGACGAGGTGATTGAAGGTGAGGTGCTGCAGACGATGCTGGCTAAGGTTCAGTCAGTAGCGACTCAGACGGCAGCTGCCTAGCATATTGATGAGGCGGTCTGGGGCAGATTTTGTCCTCGACTGCCTTATTACCGTTGCCCTCATTTGCTACCATCAGATAAATTTGCAAACCTTTAAACAGGGCCATTCTAATACCCGAGCGATCGGCAAATTTCTTAGACTAGAGATGGCTAAGTCAATCCGAGAGGGCATGAGAACACAGAGATCGGCGGCTATGGGCGCTCATCGAGAAGTTGCTAAGCGATATCGCTTTTATCTAGGAATGGTGGCGCTATTTCTGCCAGTGGCCTGGCTAGTGCAGTGGCATCTGCGCGGCTGGTCGATGCAGCCAGACGTGGCGCTGGTGCTCGGCGGCGATCTAGAAAGAGAGCAGTTTGCGGCTGAGTTTGCGGCAGCTCATCCTGAGATTGATATTTGGATTTCTTCGGGCAGCAATCCCGAATATGCTGAATGGGTGTTTGAAACGGCGCAGATTCCTATGGAGCAGTTTCGCTTAGACTATCGCGCCGTCGATACGGTGACTAACTTTACAACGCTGGTTGAAGATCTAGAGCGCGAAAACATCGATAGCGTTTATTTAATCACGTCGGACTATCACATGAATCGGGCCTTAGTCGTGGCGCAGATCGTACTAGGTAGCCGCAACATCCATTTCAAGCCGCTGGCCGTGCCTTCGGCAGAGGCGCCAGAGGCGCCAGAAACGCTGACTCGCAGCTTAAGAGACGGGATCCGTTCTCTGCTGTGGGTTTTCACAGGTAAAACGGGAACGGAATTTATGTCTTTTTCTCAAAAGGCATCCGCCCTGCACCCCTCGCAAGATTCCATTTTTTGACGCTAATCTATGCTGTCTCCTGTAAACCTTTAGGTAAGTAACTTATGACATCTGCAACTCAACAGTCTCCGTATACTGAGGCTCAAGTGAAAGCTTGGCTGCGGGGCCTGCTATCGATTGCCTGGGCTGATGGCAATTTTGATGAGGATGAAAAGTCGCTAATCCACAGCATGACCGATTCGGAGCTCGCGCCTGGGCTCGATTTTGAGACGTTTAAGCCAATCGAACCTAGCGCGCTGGCTGAGATCCTTAACCCTAATCCGGTTGCAGCTGAAAACTTTCTGCGCATGGCAGTGATGGTTGCGATCGCAGACGGCGTTTATTCAGCCGAAGAAGATAGAGCTTTGATTGCCTTCTGCCAAGCGCTTGAGCTAGATACGGCAGTGCTGCAATCGCTGCAGTCTACGCTCTACAACCTGCGCCAGGTTGGTAGAGAAGCGCAGCCCGGTACGACTGCAGCGGCACCGGCAGCCAGCCCGCTGACGCCCCCTGCTGCCAAAGAGAGCCTAGACCCGCTCAAGCCGGCGCGCGAATGGCTCGATCAGCTAGATGTGGAAGACCCGCGCCTAGCTCGCTTTATCTGCAAACTGGTGCCGCCGCAGTGTCCGTTTGAGCGAGACGTTAAGCTGTTTGGCAAAAAGATTGTGCATATTCCGCCCATGTGCAAGCTCAACCCGCTCTACGAGCAGCTAGTCGGGCTGCGCTTTCGGGCGCTTTCCTATCTAGCCGATGACTGCGAGGAAGACGTCAGTGCATACATCTAAGGTGTCCTAGGGCACCAGAATGGAGCAGTTAAAAACTGAGGTTCTTGTCGTAGGTGGCGGCACCGGCGGCACGGCGGCAGCAGTTCAAGCCGCGCGGCGCGGGGCGAAGACGCTGCTGGTTAGCGAATTTCCCTGGCTAGGGGGCATGCTCACGGCAGCTGGCGTGTCTGCCCCAGATGGCAACGAGCTAGCTGCGTTTCAGACTGGGCTGTGGGGGGCTTTTTTGCGAGCGCTGGCGCAGCGTCAGCCGGGCGGCCTCAACCACGCCTGGGTTAGCTTTTTTACCTACGAGCCGGCGGTGGGAGCAGCTATCTTTGCTGACTGGGTGAAGGCGCTGCCAAACTTAACCTGGCGCTGGGGGCACCGACCCCGCGCGGTCTTGAGACAGGGCGATCGCATTCTAGGGGTAGACTTTGAGCACTTTAGCGTGCGCGCCCAGATCACAATAGACGGCACGGAGCTAGGCGATCTGCTGGCGCTAGGCGAGGTACCGCTGCGCTGGGGCTGGGAAGTGCAAAGTCAGTGGCAGGAGCCCAGCGCGCCTAGATCGCTCAGCGATCCGCAAGATCCGCTCTATCCAATTGTGCAGCGCTATCCAGTGCAGGCCCCAACCTGGGTGGTGCTGCTGCAGGACTATGGCGATGCGATCGCGCCCTTGATTCCGCCCGCACCAATTGAGCCGCCCGACTTTTCCACAGCTTGGGCTGAGCATGGCGCAGCAGCTTTTTTGAACTACGGTCGCCTGCCGGGCAATCGCTTTATGATTAACTGGCCCCAGCAGGGCAATGACTACGGTGAGGCCCTGCAGCGGCTGATAGGCAGTAATGCCGACCGACAGGACTTCTGGCAGGCAGCGCGCTGGCATACGCAGCAGTTTGCTCACTTCATTCAAACGCAGCTGGGTCGGCGCTACGGGCTGGCTTCAGACTGCTTTCCCAAAGTGCCTAGCTCGCCAGGTGGGGGAGCCTATGCGCTCTATCCCTACTACCGCGAGAGCCGTCGCCTGATCGGGCTAGCGACGGTGAGTGAGTGCGATATTTTGCCCGCTGTGGAGGCACAGGTAGCGCCGCTGCCGCTAAATTCTCAGGGTGAGGTAAGCGCGATCGCAGTGGGCAACTACCCCAACGATCATCACTACCCTGGCTTTGAACTGCCGCTGGCCTCGCGATCGCTGCGCTGGGGCGGCCGCTGGACTGGCATACCCTTCACCATTCCCTATGAGGCGCTGGTGCCAGCAGCGGTAAACGGTCTGCTGGCCTGTGATAAAAACATCAGCGTTTCGCATATTGCCAACGGCGCAACCCGACTGCAGCCGGTCGTGTTGTCAGTCGGGCAGGCTGCTGGTATGGCAGCAGCGCTCTGCCTAGAGCAAGGCTGTGCCCCCCGCACGCTGCCGGTGCGATCGCTACAAAACGCGCTACTGCAGGATGCGATCGCGCCGCTAGCGGTGGTGCCCTGCTTTAATCTGCTGCCGTCGGCCGCTGACTGGGTGGCGCAGCAGCAGCAGTACCTCGACTATCCCGAACGCTATCCGCTCGATGGCAACGCACCGGGGAATCGCCCGGCGTATCAGGCTGAGCCAGCAGTCCGCATTGCTGGCCTCTATCATCGCCTAGCCCCGCAGCAATACCAGCTGAGCTGTCTAATTGACAACAAACCAAGCGTTCTAGCGCTGGTAACGCTTCATCCCACGGTAGAGGCGCAGCTGAAAACTTTGCCGACGCCAGCTGCGGTAGTTGCTAGCGGTAGCCTAAATCTGTCCGGAAATTGGCTGCTGGTGACTGATATCTATATCAACGAGAGTTGATTTACTAATAATTAAAACCTGCGTTAAGTAACCGTAAAAACACTCACAGTTGACCTCATCTGAAATTTATAGTTGAGCTCAAGATTGAGTTAGAAACTGTCTAGTGAAACCCGCAAATATAGCCGGGTTGGTCACATCGCTATCTACTTAGATTCTTTATAGAGTTTGTCCTGAACCCAGACGAGATTTTACGTAACTAGGAATAGCAACTTTGAATTAATGTACCGCTTATGACTCGCTTGTTTGCTTGCCTAATTAACCTAGTTTGGTCTGCCCAGCCGCTTGAGAATTTCGATCATCGCGGCAGCGGTCGTTTACAAACGCAATCTTGCTTCGCGGCATCCGACCATCGCGGTAGCGGTCGAATTAGTTGGCATGCTCTTTCAGTTCAAGCTGTTTAAATAAACTTTGTCAGTTTCTAAATTTCGCACAAACTTTTTGGAACCGTAGCATTTTATTCTAACCGAATACAATTGCTGGATTAGAATAAGGAATCAGTGATTCTACTCAGGCATGATCGTGCACTTCCTAGTGGATTTACGTAAACCTGGAAGGATTATACTATCTTGCGGCCATCCGCATAGAGAGTGAGTGAGAAGATTAAGGTACTCTAACTCTATAGAGAGCTGGCTTTATTGATCGATTTCGCGTTTTTGTGAGCTGCACTTATGCTACAGACCCCCTCACTGATGACGAGTGACTCGGAGCTAATCAAGCGCCTTGATCCCAGTGCAATGGATCAGATCATGATCTATCTGGCCTTCAGTGCGATGAGGACAGGCGGTCACCGCCACGGTGCGTTCCTAGATGCGGCTGCGACAGCAGCTAAATGCGCCATCTATATGACTTATATGGAGCAGGGCGAAAACCTGCGAATGACAGGGCACCTGCACCATATTGAGCCTAAACGCGTCAAAGCGATTGTCGAAGAGGTGCGAAAAGCGCTGACGCAGGGCAAGCTGCTGAAGATGTTTGGTTCGCAAGAGCCGCGCTACTTGATTCAGCTGCCCTATGTATGGCTTGAGCAATATCCTTGGGAGTCCGGGACTGCTAGAATTTCTGGCACCAATCTAACATCTGAAGAAAAGCGACAGTTAGAAAGTAAGCTGCCCGAAACGCTGCCGGATGCTCAGCTGATTACCTCATTTCAGTTTATGGAACTGATTGAGTTTCTGCATGCTCGCTCCCAAGAAGATCTGCCCGAAGAGCGCACTATGCCGCTGAGCGAGGCCCTTGCTGAGCATATTCGTCGCCGACTGATGTACTCTGGCACCGTTACGCGCATTGATTCTCCCTGGGGCATGCCATTCTATGCACTGACTCGGGCTTCGTATTCACCCGTAGATGAAGAAGAGCGTACCTGCACCATGATTGAGGATACGGCTCGCTATTTTCGCCTGATGCGAGAGTGGGCTGACCGCAACCCTGCCTCAAGACGAATTTTAGAGGAGTTGGACATCGCACCGGAGCTGCGCGAGGCTGCTTTTAACGAGCTAGATGAGCTAGTACGACAGTGGGCCGACAAATTTCATCAAAAAGGCGGCAGCCCGGTCGTAGTACAGATGGTAGTGGGCGAGAACCGGCCGTACTAACGCAGCGTTTCCCACGA
>JAAHIA010000263.1 GCA_010671975.1 Leptolyngbya sp. SIO4C1
CTCGTCTAGCTTGAACCACATCGCAATGCTGCGCTGTGAGTGCTTACCCCTGTTGATATACTTCGAGCTAGACGAGACAGACAGTGGCCAAAAGCAGGTGCTTTACGAAGAAGGCGCTGGCTCACGCGGCCTAAATCTCTATGTTGATAACGATCGTCTGTATGTCGGTGGATGGAATACGCCTAGCAAAGAAAGCGGCTGGTCAGGCACCTGGCTGAGCACGGATAAAATTTCGGCCAATAAGTGGCACCATGTCACGCTCGTGCTAGACGGTGGCCGCTCGGTTAGCGACGATGCGCTGCGTGGCTATCTCGATGGTCAAGCGTTTGGCAGCGGCGAGGGCTCAATGCTCTGGAGCCACGGTCGCGGTATTGGGCTAGGCAGCATCAATCGCGGCACGCGCTTCCATGATGGGGCTGCCAGAGGCAGCTACGGACTAGCCGGTGCGCTCGACGAGGTGATGATTCTCAACAGCGCGCTCGACGACAGCCAGGTGCGATCGCTCGCCGCCGCCTGATCGCTTATTCAGCTTTCAAACGTTCACACTCCACACATGGCAGCGCTGCTTTCACGAGCAGCGCTTTTTTCTGCCTCAATAAGTTTTGCTGGCCTGATCGACGTAGCACCATAGCCACTGCTCTCCAAGTTCAGCAGAGCTCATCACTGGATGGCCCGTTTCCTGATAGTGATGCTGCGCGTGCTGATGCTTAGATGAATTGCAACACAGCATTTTGCCACAGCTTTGACAAATGCGTAGATGCACCCAGGTACCGCCGATTTTGATGCATTCTTCACAGCGAAAAACCGGATAGTTGGCCTTAGAAATCAATGTTTCTGAAGTGATCGAGTCGAGATGCTGGCAGCTCATACAGACCCAAAATTCATTGAGTCTCATTCTGTCGGTGACAGCGTCAGACTAAATAAAACTAACAGGATTTTTTAATAAAAGCGGTTGGGCAGGTCTGCCACATCCAGCTCAAAGCAGTGGCGACCCATAGGATGCTCCCACTGCTCTGCTTCGGGATTGCGATTGCGCAGCGGATAGGTACTGCTATCGGTCTCGAAGGTGGCACAGAGCTCGTAGATCTGCGCGCTCAGTCGCATGTATTCATAGGGCCGATCGGTAATGGGGTCGCGGCGCTGCTGAATGCTGTCGAGATTGTCTGGCAGCGTAAAGTCACTTTGCTCCTCGGCTCGCCAGTGCAGCTCTTGCGCAATGCTCTGCAGGTCGCTAAGGCGCTGTCGATCAGAGGCGATCGCTCGCTGACGACCGGGCGTTCCTAAAATCCAAAAGCCAGCCACGATGCCGCTCACCACAGCCAGCGTGGCAACCGTAGCAAAGGCTTTCTCGAATACGTGATTGACAGCGCGATCAGAGATGCGATCAGAAGTCATGATAAAACCCGAGTGGAACGAGGACGCCGCTTCAGCCAGGCGGAGTAGTACCACAGCACGCCGCCGTCGATGACCAGCACCACCAGTACTTTAAAAACAAAGCGCAGGGTAAGTTCTCCCTGTAGAAACGACGCTAGAAAGGCAATCAGCGTGCCAATGCCGATGAGCGCAGTAATCAGCAGCGTCAAATTCGTCAGCCACTGACGCACGCCTGAGTAGTTCTTATGACGATAGGTGGCCAGCTCTTTGAGAATCTGACGCATCGCCAGCAGATAGACCGGATAGGCTACAATCAGGCGCGCCAGACAAAACGCCACCTGCCAGGAGGGGTTACCGTAGCTGCGATCTAAAGCATCCGGAATGAAATGATCGATAAAGATAAAGGCCATTTCACCCAGCGCCTGGGTCCAAAGCGCCAGGGTTAAAAACGACAGCAAATAGATAAACGCATCGCGAGCGGCCTCGCCCGCGCCGCCGGCCGGTGCAGGAATCGGTCTACCCAGCAGCCGCTCATACACGTCATAAAAGGCGCGTTCAATTTCTCGCTGCGGCCAGCCAAAGCTGCGCAGCAGCTTGCTGATAAATTCATCGGAGGTGCCTTCGGCGCGGGCGGCTTCGATAAACTGAACCAGCTCATCGCGCGAGTCGGGCGGCAGATTTGCAGCAGGTCTAGCCATAGGCAACAGCGGCTGATACAGCCTGAGTAGACTGCTTTTACGGTACCACCGAGGTCAGCGATCGCAGCTTCTAGCAGACAGTTTGTTACGCAAGCGGTGAACCCTGAGCTATTAGCCAGCCGCTTCTGGAGTTTGGGCCGCTTGCAGCAGCTGACTCAGCTGACCTAGCAGGTCAACCTGCGCGAGCTCAATCTGTTCACCAGAGCTCAGCCATTTGAGCTGCACGGTGCCGGCAGCGGCCTCGGCATCCCCTAAAATCAGACAGGCGGCAGCACCGCTGCGATCGGCGCGCTTAAACTGTTTGCCAAAGGCGCTGCCGCTGAGGTCGACCTCGACGCGGGCACTGCCGTGACGCAGCTTCTGAGCCAGCAGGGTGGCGGCCGGCTCGGCTTTTTCACCCCGGGAGACCAAGTAAAAGTCAAGCGTCGCCGCTGGGGACGGCTGCAGCTGCTGCAGCAGAATTGTCAGCCGCTCTAGCCCAATCGCAAAGCCAATGGCTGGCGTATCGGGTCCTCCCAGCTGTGCGACCAGCCCGTCGTAGCGACCGCCGCCGCAGACGGTCGCCTGCGCCCCCAAATCGGCAGACTGAATTTCAAAAGCCGTATGCGTGTAGTAGTCTAATCCGCGCACCAGACGCGGGTTGATGCTAAAGGCAATACCCAGATCGCTAAGCTGCTGCTGCACCTGGTCAAAGTGGCGCTGCGAGTCGTCACTGAGGTAGTCGAGCAAGCTCGGCGCAGCTTGAATCACAGCCTGCGTCTGAGGATCTTTGCTATCAAGAATTCTCAGCGGATTGCGCGTCAGCCGATCTTGAGAATCGACGTCAAGGTCAGCTTTATGAGCGCTGAGGTAGTCTACCAGCGCTTCGCGATAGCGCTGTCGATCATCGCCGCTGCCCACCGAGTTGAGATCGAGCGTGAGCGACTTAAGCCCTAGGGCTTGAAGAATGTCAGTTGCGATCGCAATCACCTCTACATCAGCGCGCGGATCGCGACTGCCCAAAATCTCGACATCTAGCTGATGAAACTGACGCTGCCGCCCGGCCTGCGGGCGCTCATAGCGAAACGCTGGCCCCATATGCCACAGCCGCTGCACGCCGCCTTCGGCAAACAGCTTGTTCTCAATAAAGGCGCGCACTAGCCCAGCCGTGATTTCCGGCCGCAGCGTGATCGAGCGGCCGCCGCGATCTTCAAAGGTGTACATCTCTTTGCCGACCACGTCCGTCGCTTCGCCAATGCCGCGCGCGAACAGCTCTGTTTGCTCAAAGATTGGCGGACGAATTTCACGGTAGGCGGCTCGAGCCAGCACCGCGCTAGCAGTGGTCTCAACCTGCTGCCACAGGCCAACTTCTTCCGGCAGCAGATCGCGCGTGCCTCGAATAGCTTGAATCTTGCTCATTAGCGTCGTAAAAAATGGACGTCGTCGCCTTATGCTGTCGTGTCTTGCTCGTCAGACTGCGGCAGCGCACAGCAGTTGACATCATCAATGCAGACCTTGCCTGATTGCAGCGCCCAGCGAAACAGCTCAACACGGTTGCCCGTCGCCGTCTTGGTCAAAATATTACTGATGTGGTTATCCACCGTTCGCTTACTAATCTCAAGCCGGTCTGAAATCTCTTGATTAGTTAAGCCAGCGGCAACCAGTTCAACAATCTGGAGCTCTCGGTCCGAAAGATTGCCCTGAACGTGCGCTTGAGGAAACTGCTCGCCTGACATAGGTCTAAAAAGGAGTCTAAGAAGGAATTGGGGTATAGTGGCGCTAATGCAAGCTGACCATAGAACCTCTGATGCAGGACTGCTCCCTCGCTGTAAGAGCGCAATCAGTCAGATAAAGCTGAATCAGATGAGTATGTATGCTTAGCATACTTAAATGATAATCATATACGAGCCGGCCGTTCATGAAATTTTTCTCTATATAGGAAAAAAGTGAAGATCTTATCCACCAATCGATTGACTCTAGGCTTGTCTAGCCAGCGGCTAACGCAGGGACTAAGGCAGGGGCTAAGGCATGAGCTAAAACAGGGGGGCAAGCTGCTAGCAGCGCTCAGCCTGATGCTGAGCCTTTGGCTGGCCTACCCGACGCTGAGCTGGGCAGCAGAACCGGTACCCGCAGAACCGGTACCTGCGGAGCCGGCAGTCACCAAAACTACCGATATTCCTTCTGAGAAGATTGCGCAGTTTGCGCGAGCCTATGTGCAGATAGTGACGCTCATTGGCAATCGAGCCTCCGAGCTACAAACCGCCGAAACCGAGGCCGAATCGCTCAAGGTAGAGCAGTCAATTCAGGCAGAGGCCTTTCGTTTGATGCAGGCCAATGAGCTAGAAGTCGACGAATATCTGCAGCTTTTGGGGCTGGCAAACCAGGACGCTGATTTTCGCGATCGCATCCTGGCCGAAATTGAGAGCGCAGCCCCTTAAGGCTAGCGCTTGCGCGATTTCGAGCCCCCCAGCAGCCGTCGCAGAAACTGCCACAGCTGCCCGCTGCGCAGGCTCAGCCGCCGACCAATGCTGCGCAGCTGCGGTGCGACGGTATCTACCTCAACCGAAGGAGAAAACTTTTCTCGCAGCAGCTCTCTGAGCTTACTGCTGGTGAGCGGTCGATTAAGCTGCCCTTTTTCGGCTACCGAAATTGAGCCGGTCTCCTCAGAGACCACAATGCACAGGCAGTTATCCACTCGCTCGGTAATCCCCATTGCGGCCCGGTGTCGGGTACCGAGCTGCCGCGAGGCCGTCTTTTCAGAAATCGGCAAAATGACGCTGGCAGCAACAATCCGCGAAGCGCGCACTAGCACAGCCCCGTCGTGCAGCAGCGTGCTGGTTTGAAAAATTGTCTGCAAGAGCTCCTTAGACAGCTCAGCATTCAGCCGCACGCCCGGCACTGAAAAATCACTTTCATCAATTGGGCGATCGGTTTCGAGAATGACTAGCGCACCCGTTCGATTTTGAGACAGCTCTTTGATAGCATCGACAATCTCATCAATCACACTGTCCGGCTTGGGCGGCGAATTGGTCTGCGGCACAAACAGCTGCAGAATTTCGCCTCGGCCGAGCTGCTCTAGCAGGCGACGAAATTCGGCCTGCAGCATGAAGGCCATCGCGACAGCTGAGCCAATCACCAAATTGGTCAGCACAAAGCTCAGCAGCGCCAGCTCTAAGTGCTGACTTAGCGCGGCGGCCAGCATCAATACGATTAGACCTCGAACCATCCAAAGCGTACGGCGCTCTCCAATGACGACGAGCACCATATAGATCAGAATGAGGACCAAACAGATATCGACGACCAGACGCAGCAAAAGTCAGACCAACCTGGCAATATCAAAACGGAAATGTACTCATCAAAACTTACCCACAAGCGTCTTTGGAGGCGGGCAAAGCGACCACATTTTTGATTGCAGCCCGTTTAGAATATCAAGTTTGCGCGACCAGTAGCCGACTAATAGACCACCAATCCGCTTAAGCCCTCAGCTGCTCAGGTAAGCAATCCTGCCGGATCAAATCCGCGTAGGTTTCTCGCTGCAAGATTAGACTGGCCTGCCCCTGGTTGACCAGTACCGCTGCCGGGCGCGGTACGCGGTTATAGTTAGACGCCATACTGTAGTTGTAAGCCCCCGTCGCCGGAATGACAACAACCTCTCCTGCCGCTAGCGGCGGCAGCTGAGCCGACTGAATGATGACATCGCCAGATTCACAATGCTTGCCGGCAAGCGTAACCGTTTGACTGAGCGGCGCTGACATTTGGCTAGCCGCTAGAGCGCGATAGGCTGACTGATAGGTAATGGGTCGCGGATTGTCCGACATTCCACCGTCTACGGCCACATAGGTACGAATGCCGGGCACGGTCTTTTGGCTGCCCACGCTGTAGGCGGTGACGCAGGCTGGCCCGACTAAAGAGCGACCCGGCTCGCACAGCAGTCGCGGCAGCGCTATCCCCTGCGACTCGCAGGCAGCTGCAACGCTTTGGCAAACAGTTTGGGCCCAGGCCTCAATGCTCGGCGGGTCGTCGGCTTCCGTATAGCGAATGCCCAACCCGCCGCCCACGTCTAGCTCGCTAATGGATATACCGTAGCTCGCAGCCGTTTGCAGCCACTGCACTAGCACGCTGCCGAGGTCCTGATGCGGCTGCAGCTCAAAAATCTGTGAGCCGATATGGGCATGGAGGCCAAGGCAGTGAAGACTGGGCTGCTGGGCAACAAATTCAAAGACCTCGGTGAGCTGATCGGGGTCAAAGCCAAACTTACTGTCTATGTGCCCGGTGCGAATATACTCATGCGTGTGGCACTCAATACCTGGCGTTAGCCGCAGCAGAATCGTCGCCCGCTGTCCCTGCTCGCTCGCAAGGGCTGAGAGCGTCTTGAGTTCGTGCCAGTTATCTACCACGATGCGGCAGCCGGCCTCTAGCCCTAGCCTCAGCTCGGCCACTGATTTGTTATTGCCGTGAAAATAGAGGGTCTCTGCCGCAGCGCCGGCCTTCAGCGCAGTGTAGAGTTCGCCGCCTGAGACCACATCGATGCCAATGCCTTCCTGCGCTGCGATCGCACAGATCGCCAGGCAGTTCCAAGCCTTTGAGGCATAGACAATCAGCGACTCGCCTGGATAGTAGCGCTCAAACGCCTGTCGGTACTGACAACAGGCCTCACGCAGCGTTGACTCATCCAATATATAGAGCGGAGAACCAAACTTAGCGACCAGCTCAACCACATCGCAACCGCCAATCTCTAAATGGTCTTGTCCATTTACCTGGGCAGTGAGCGGCAGCAGGGACTGGTTAGGCGACTGCGTCTCGGCGGCGGGCAAATACTGACGGCTTGATGCCTGGCTAGTAGAACTGGCAGAAACTGTGGATACCATGTGGGGATACATTAACCTCAATACACCAGTGTACAATTCACGATTGACTTGCCAACCCCCCCTTGAGTAACCCCCCCGACAAACCTCCTG
>JAAHIA010000264.1 GCA_010671975.1 Leptolyngbya sp. SIO4C1
TGCATACAGATGTCTAATAGTTAACTGGCTCGGCGACGGCTCTAGCACTGACAGATTTCTTCTACCAGTTCCCACGCATCTTCACGTCACTGTTTTCAGGCATCTTAGTAGACCGCATTAGTCGCAAGCGGTTACTGATACTGAGTGATGGAGTGGCCGCAATCTCAACGTTAGTGCTGTGGTGGCTACAGGCCAACGGGCAGCTCACTATTAGACATCTGTATGCAGCAGCTTGTGTAAACGGTGGGTTTGAGAAGTTTGGACAACTGGCTTATCGATCTTCGACTGCGATGTTAGTGCAGCCACAGCACTATACCCATGCTAGCAGGATGACAACGGCGGCTAGCTATGGGGCCACCATTGTGGCTCCAGCAATAGGAGGTGTCCTTTATCCTGTGCTGGGTCTCGGCGGCATTCTGCCGATTAACTTTGCAACGTTTGTCATTGCCATCATTACTATCACGCTACTCTACATTCCTCAGCCTCAGCCTGAAGACCGCTCCGTAGAAAAGGCGACCAGTTGGCTCGCGATTATCTGGCAGGAAGTCACTTTCGGTTTTCGCTACCTATGGAACTCTGTTAGCTTACGTTCCTTGCTGATGTTGACGGCTCTGTTTGGTGCATTCCTGAAGATGAATGATACCCTCTACGACCCGATGATTTTGGCGCGGACGGATGGCAGCTCTCAGATTTTGGGAGCAGTTTCAGCAATCGCCGGCTTCGGCGGGATTACAGGCGCGATCGCACCTTGCGCATGACTTCCTCTGGCACGCAATGGAGAAGGCTACCCATCGTGACAGAGTACCTGCAAATCAGACAGGTCACTACAATCGAGCAGCGCTTCGGCCAGTTGTTTTGAGTGCTCTGAACCTCAGCAAAGCTCTGGTTCGCTCGACGCCGGTTGATCAAGGTTAGCCTGTATGCGCGATGCTATAAGACAAAGGCACAATCACATGGCGGATCGCGGTATGGCAATTCCTCAATATCCCAATCTGGGCGCTGCCATTAAGGGCGTATGCCTAGCCTGGTGCCAGGCGCATGGCTACAGTGATCCGTTTTGTCGCAATGGCGAGTGGTGGGCATTTCCGCCCCACGGGGTAATGCCAGTTCGGATCAAAACTGTAATGGAAGCAACGTTTCCGTATCCAGTGCAAATTGGGCCAGTGACGCTGAAGCTGTTCCCCGACGGCTCGTTGGCGGCTGGCTCAGAAGCATAGGGTGAGTAGCCGATAGCGGTGAAGTGCTAGCTGTGCTGAATGGCGTGCAGGCATCGGCGCTGAGCGATCGCATAGGGGGCTTCAGAGCGCTCTACTTTTTAGGTGATAGGCTTGACTATGAAATGCGACAAAGTTTGGGTTGAATCTCTATGGAAAGCATGCAATCACAGGTAGAGCGATCGCAGCTGACATCGCTGTTGGCGTCTAAGTCGTCTGAGAATGCTGTGTTTCAAGCGGTTTGGTTTATCATTCGCCTGTTAGCCGGCGGATTGATGATTCACAACGGCTTAGACAAGCTGGCCGATATCCCGGGATTTGCTGATGGGGTAGTCAGCTTTATTGGACTGCCCTATCCCATATTTTTTACTTATTGTGCAGCCTACATCGAAATTATTGGGGCTGGGTTACTGATTCTTGGACTGCTGACGCGGCTAGGGGCCGCTGCACTGCTAGCAACTATGGCCGTTGCCGTTTTCTTTCATCTCAAGGCTAATGGTCTTGCTATTGCGCCTCTGGAGACAGCCTCACTTTATGCGGGGCTCTATGCTTTCTTTTTGGTGAACGGAGCTGGGCAGTGGTCATTAGATCAGCTGATTGCTCAAAAGCTGAACGCCTGAGATTTTCCGACCCCCCGCTTCGAAGTCGAACCTGTCAAGGTTCGATCCCGCCTCTAGTAGCGAACAGTCTCCTAGAAGACAATCTATACGTCGTCTCTGATACAAAATCGGCTCTACTTTTCTAGGTAGAGCCTTTTAGGCTAATTGAGATTTTTTCTATTAATAAGAAGTGTTAACCAAAATCTAACGGCACCACCACCGCTTTTGGTATCGTCTCCAGTCGTTGAAAAGCGCTTTTGGAACGAATTATCAGTAGTCTGAGCGCCACTGCAGCCAAATTCTAAACATAAATCAACAAATAATCTTATTGACAATTTATGTCATTTAGCTCAAGCTAAGGTCAGCTCAAGCAGTGCAGTCGTATCTTTCTTCCAGCTTGCGCGATAGTTTTTGCCATCAGGAAATTGGGAGCTGCTGCATCAGCTTAGAAGCGAAAGTTTTGATATTCTCTAAGGACACAAGCATGAGTTCTAATCTAGCAAAGGAGCTCCGAGAGGGCACCAAGCAGGCGCATTCCATGACTGAAAATGTCAACTTCGTCAGATATTTTCTGAAAGGCTTGATTGACAAGAATTCCTATCGAAAACTGATGGCCAGCCTGTATTTTGTCTATTCAGAGATGGAAGTGCAGATGCAGCGGCATCAGGCGCATCCAATTTTGAGCAAAATTCACTTTCCCGAGTTGGCTCGCCGCCGTAGCTTAGAGAAAGACCTGCAATTTTATTACGGGGATGATTGGCACAATCAGGTAGCCGCGTCACCAGCAACGCAGGTCTACCTAGGGCGGATTCAAGACATTGCTAATACAGCGCCTGAGTTGCTCATCGCTCATGCCTACACGCGCTATATGGGTGATTTGTCAGGTGGGCAAATTCTCAAAGGCATTGCTCAGCGGGCTATGGGGCTCTCAGGAGGGCAAGGCACTGCATTCTATGAGTTTGACGATATTGCTGATGAGAAAGCGTTTAAGGTTGTTTATCGCCAAAGGTTAAACGAACTTCCCCTTAGTCAAGCCACGATCGAGGACATTGTGAACGAGGCAAATGCTGCTTTTGGCATGAACATGAAGCTGTTCCAAGAGCTTGAGGGAAGCGTGATCAAATCGCTGGGGCAGGTCTTGCTTAATACCTTAACCCGTCGTCGCGCTCGCGGTAGGTCAGGTCTGGCGACCGCTGACTAGGTGTGGCCAACGCGCTAAACTACGCATGGTGGTTAATCTGATTGTCCCCAGCAGATAGAAAATCTTCTTTTGGATAGTCATATGAAGATTTTGTTCAAGATTGGTCTAGTTTTGTTAATTGGCCTCTGCAATCTAAGTGCAGTCTCTGCGTCTCGAGCTGCGCCAGCCCCGACTGCTGCACAGCAGGCTGTCGATCAGGAAAATATCGCGCAAGATGAGTCTTTGAAGAGCGTGTGTTTTTCAAAAGCCGATCTTGAAGGACTGGAGAGCTGTAAGAAACTGGTTTTTCAAGATCGATCTGATTCTAGAGTTTGGAATCAGCTGGGTCGGATTTATTATGCATTAGAGAGCTATGGGGAAGCCTATCTCTCATTTAAATATGCCACTGCTCTGCGAACGGACTATGCGATCGCATGGGCCAATGCCTGTGCGGCACTTAACCAGCTACAGGACTATGAGAGAGCCTTGAGCGCTTGTGATAAGTCCTTAGAGCTGGTTTCAGCATCGGAAACTTCCGACGATGAAAGGATTGTAGCCTGGAATAATAAGGCGATCGTCCTGTATTTTCTGGGACGCTATCAAGAGTCGCTCGATGCCTTAGACAATACACTGTCTATCAAACCCGACAACCTAGAGGCAAAATTGAATCGCATCCTTGTCCTTCACGCGCTAGCTCACGAGAAACCTTCTAAAGACAATAACTTTGTGCTATGAGATCTGCGCGGCCTCGTTTTGACTAAATATTTTCTAGGATGTATTTGTTTCATGAAATATGACTTTTATAAGCTTGTCGCAGAGAGGGACTATGATTCGATCTTTTCAAGCCAAAATAGTGTTTTTGGTCATCACGTTTTGTTTAGCATTTCTATTCTGTAATAAACCTGCGCTTGCGACTACTTATTCTTTCCAATCTCCTGGGATACCGGGTCAAGAAGGCGTTTTAACCGGCTCCGTCACCTTTGATCCTGACGCCGTACGCGATGCTTTAGAGAATAGCAATCGCGATAGAGGTGTGAAAGCGTTGCTGCTGGAAGATCTAGGCGAGAACAGTAGTTTTTCTTTTGAATATGTTTCTCCGCATTCTGGTATAGAGCATTCAGAAGCGACTATCTGCTCTCGTAACATTTATGACCTCGATAATGGCCTGTCAGGGAACGAGGCGATCGGCGGTCAGGAAGGTCCCTTTTTCGATTTTAGCAATGCGCTAGAGCTGGTCTCAATCGATTTTAGATCTTGCGTTGGCAATAAGGGCGATATTAACTCCTCTATCTCAGATCGCGACCCGCAGGTTGTCTTTAGTGAGCTAGAGTCTCAATTCAATCGGCTTAAGCTGGTCGAAGAAGACTATAACGGTAGCAAGCCGGGGCTATTCAAGAAGCGATTACCAATTAAATTTTCCTTGGATAAAATTTAGCGATACCTTGATGGTGAAGTTTCGCTGTGAAGTTCTGCAGTGGGGCTTTACGGTGAGACTTTACGGTGGGGTCTCACCCGTCTAGGGCGATCGCGTCTTCGTGAATCTACCGCGGGTCTAAGGCGGCTCAGATGCGCCGGTAGGCGCACCGTCAGCGGTGGTGCGGTGCTGAAATCTTTTAGACATCGACGTTGGTTCAAACAGCTTTGCCGTTGTTACTCATGTATCAAATTCTGATGAAGCGGTGTTGCTGATCTAGCATTCGCTGGCCAATCTACCGTACAAATTTTTCAAGGTAATACGCCGTAATCGGCCACACCGTTAAGTTTTTATAGGGAGTTCTTTTGAGCAATGGCAAAAGCCCAAAGCTTTTTGATGGTTCCTGACTCAGTCAGCGATCGCATTGTCCTGTTTGACCCAATCGATGGCACCTTAATCAACGATAGTTTCATTGATGGGTCCGAGGCCGGACTAGGCATTTTTAGTACGCCTGTCAGCGCAGTTCAAGTGAATCGTGAGATTTGGGTCTCCGACCAGGTTGCGGACGCTATTTTCCGGTTTGATCTCAGCGGTCAGTATCTCGGTGTTGTCAACGATACCGACGGCGATGGAGATACTGACGGTCTAGATAACATTCGCGGCATCGAGTTTGTTAATGGCCTAGTGTATGTCTCCAATGCCGGTACTGAAAATGGGGCTCCCGGTGATGGAGAAGTCGTGGTGGTCTTCGACCCTGAGGGAAACAACCTTGGCTTTTTTGACACGGGCGACGCCTTCGATATTCGTGCCTACAACGGTACGCTGCTGATTAGCGATATTAACTCCGACAGCGATGGCGGCGAAGATATCGACCGCTATACGCTCGACGGCGTTGACAGCCGCTTGATTGAAACTTTCGTTGAGTCTGACGGAGAGACCGGCATCGACTTTCCGCAGCAAATCTCAGTGCGGCAGTCTAATGCCAATGTGCTGGTTGGTGGATTTTCAGCCCCAGGTGGCTTTTACGAGTACGATGCAGCGGGCAATCAGGTCGACCTGCTGGATGCTGACGATGGCTTCGCCAATCGCGTGCGAGCGGCCTACGAGCTGGGCAACGGCAAGATCCTCTGGAGCGGTGGGGATGGCGTGATTGTTACCGACCCGGTTACCGGCGAAGACACCGATATCTACACGGTGAACAATCAGGACTTTCGACCCGGTGCTCGCTACATTGAGCAGCTGATCGTGCCCGGTGACGATCGGCTCGATTTAACCGGCGCTATTTTTCTGGGTGACCAGCGCCTGGATAAAATTTTCTTGACCCAAGATTTGAACGGCGACGGGGATGCCAACGATCCGCTAGAAGTCTCGATCTATTTCGATGAGACCAACGCGTCTGGCTTGAACGACCCCACCGACAATGTTTTCACCCTTTTTCAATCGAGCAGTGGTGCTGTCTTCTACGGGGATGGCGATACCGATAGCGTCTATCGCCTGCTGGATCGCAACCGCGATGGCGACGCCCTAGACGCTGGGGAGGCGAACGTGTGGTTCACCGGGACTGCCGATACGCCACTGCCGACCCCCAACGGCATTGCTCAGGGGCGCGATCGCGCCCTTTACATCGTCAATGCTGGGGTAGGCTCTAGCCCAGCAGATGTGGTGTATCGTACCCTCGATCTCAACGGCGATGGCGACGCCCTAGACGAGGGTGAGTCTTCTGTCTGGCTAGACCTGCAAACCCTGAACCCGTCTTCGTCTGCCTTTGATATCGAATTTATCGGCGACGTTGCCTACATCAGCGACCTGGTCGGTGGTGACGACGATGTGATTTATCGGGCAGAAGACCGCGACGGCAGCGGCACGGTCGAAGCCGACGAAGCGACCGTCTTCATCCAGGATGGTAATGCGTTTGGGGTGCCGCTCGACTTTGGCATCGCCGTCGCCGACAGCAGCGTCTACACGTGGGAATCGCTGGACTTCGCAGGTCCCCAGTCCTTATATCGATTGACAGACGAAGACGGCAGCGGCGACATCAATGCCGCCAATGAAGCCACCGAAGTCTGGAACACAGACGCGCTGCCCGCTGGCTTTAAAGTATTCAGCGGCTTCTCGATTGCGCTGGGGCCAGACCAAGAGCTGGTCGTTACCTCAAACGGAAACGATGCAGAAAACAACCTTTTTCGGTTAGTAGACCGCAATGGAGACGGTGATTACTTCGACGCGGATGAGACCATTCCCTACCTGGCTGCAAGCCTCACGGGCGCAGTTCCAGAGCGAGCCAGAGCAGTTGAGTATGCATCGACCGTGCCTGAAGACGCGTTCTTCTTTAGCGCCGATCGAGACTTAGGGCTCGGACGGTTTAACGCTGAGGATATCATCCAGTTCGACGGCAAAGGCAACTTTGATACTTTCTTTGATGGTTCTTCGCTGGGTCTGCGCCGTGCCAATATTGATGCCTTTGACATCATCAGCGAGACGGTGATCCAGGCGCGATCCTCGTAGCTCAGGCCCTTCTCGCCCGAAGCCAGGCTCTGGAGCTTCTGCTCCTGCTGGGCCCGGAGCTGCGCCAGACGATCCTTCACCTGGTCGAT
>JAAHIA010000265.1 GCA_010671975.1 Leptolyngbya sp. SIO4C1
ACGAGCCGCGCGACGCCAACGGGCACGAGCCAAACGACAAGGACATCGACTAGGCGGCTCTGGAGCCGTGACTCAGGCTGTAGTTGCCTAAAAATTATGGCTATATGCAAAGCAAATGACCCACTAGGTCACCAGACTGCTTACTCAGTGTGGGGGCTCAGTCGCTCGTTTGGTACGCCAATACCGGCGAGCGGCGCTAAGGGATCTTGGATCCTGTTTGAGTCGCCGTCGTTGTGGCCAAGTGTGGGCCAACGGCTTAGTATTTGACGATAGTGCGGATGGCGTCGCTGCGTCAATTGGTCTGCAAGCTTTTTTTATGTTTGTTCTGGAGTACGGATAGTGGCGGATTTTTAGGGTTCTGTCGATTTAGTCTTAGTTCGACAGAACTTTGCCGAACTAAGACTAATGAGGATCAAGCTGTGATGATTTCTTGAGAAGCTTTAATCAATTGGGACTTACGCACAGGCTCTCTACTACACCACATATAGCGTAGAGGCTCTCCTCGCCCCCCTTTATCAAGGGGGTGGCCAAAGGCCGGGGGATCAAAAGATGGACATAGAACAATCTGTTTGCGTAAGTCCTGTCAATATGAGATCGCTCACAGAAAAAACAAACGTCATCAGGACAGGCTGATTGTAAGGCGGTCGTATTGGGTGAATCGTGAAGGGTGTTGCCCGAGGCGCTTCGGCGCGCCCCGGCTTCCTACCGCTTAGGGCAAATGGCGTTGAGTTTACAGCGCTGATTGTAAGACGGATATTTTGGCAAAGAAAAAAGTATCTGCTCAGGGCGCTTCGGCGCGCCCCGAACCCCTACCGCTTAGGGCGAGCGTCGCCCTAAGAACCCCGAAAGATTATATGTTTTGGCTGAGTGCGATAGATCTTGCACTAGCGCTGGCGGTGTGATTTTATTTTTCTGGCTTTGATTACAGCAGAAAGTTCTAACTTAGAGCAAAGGCCAGAAAAATAAAAAAAGACGGATATCGCTCTGTTGTTTGGCTTTTAGCTACAGATAGATTTTAGCTACGAATGCGGCACCCTACGTTCTTTATTTTTTCTGTACCCGGAAAAAATAAAGCCACATAGCCAGGATGGTGCAAGCGCTGTAGCAATGTAGGATCACTCAATTACTTCCGTGGGGTCAAGGGCGGCGGAACGCCCTTGCCAATGGGGTTCGGGGCTCTCGGAGGAGCCCTGAGCAACCACGCTCGCTAGTGGCTGAGACTGTCTGTTTTGCGATCGCCCCACAGCAAAAAGCCAACCACCATCAGGATGGATCGACTGTAAGACGATTGCATAGGATGAATTGTGAAAGGTTTTGCCCGAGGCGCTTCGGCGCGCCCCGGACCCCTACCGCTTAGGGCGAACGGCGTTGAGTTTACAGCGCTGATTGTAAGACGGATATTTTGGCAAAGAAAAAAGTATCTGCTCAGGGCGCTTCGGCGCGCCCCGAACCCCTACCGCTTAGGGCGAGCGTCGCCCTAAGAACCCCGAAGGAAGATCGTACGTTTCGGATAGGTGCGGTAGATCTTGCACTGAGGCTGGCGGTGTGATTTCATTTTTCTGGCTTTGCGTACAGCGAAAAATTTTGACTCAGGATAAGGGCCAGAAAAATGAAAAAAGGTGGATACTGCTCTGTCTTTTAGCTTTCAGCTCGGATTAGGCTCTTCCGCGCTATCTCGCCGATTCTGTAGTCTCTCTAGATTGCCCTGTACAGTTTGAGTCAGCGGATGGTTCTCACCCAGCAGCCGTTTACTCAGCGCCAGGGCCTGTTGGTAAAGCGGCTCTGCCTCGCTGTAGCGCCCTTGATTGTCGTAGAGACTCGCCAGATTGTTGAGGCTGGTTGCCACATCAGGATGCGCATCGCCCAGCAGCCGTTTAAGCAGCGCTAGCGCCTGTTGGTAAAGCGGCTCTGCCTCGCTGTAGCGCCCTTGCTTGTCGTAGAGCGCCGCCAGATTGTTGAGGCTGGTTGCCACATGAGGATGCGCATCGCCCAGCAGCCGTTTAAGCAGCGCTAGCGCCTGTTGGTAAAGCGGCTCTGCCTCGCTGTAGCGCCCTTGCTTGTCGTAGAGCGCCGCCAGATTGTTGAGGCTGGTTGCCACATGAGGATGCGCATCGCCCAGCAGCCGTTTACTCAGCGCCAGCGCCTGTTGGTAAAGCGGCTCTGCCTCGCTGTAGCGCCCTTGCTTGTCGTAGAGCGCCGCCAGATTGTTGAGGCTGGTTGCCACATGAGGATGCGCATCGCCCAGCAGCCGTTTACGCAGCGCTAGCGCCTGTTGGAAAAGCGGCTCTGCCTCGCTGTAGCGCCCTTGCTTGTCGTAGAGCAACGCCAGATTGTTGAGGCTGGTTGCCACATCAGGATGCGCATCGCCCAGCAGCCGTTTACGCAGCGCCAGCGCCTGTTGGTAAAGCGGCTCTGCCTCGCTGTAGCGCCCTTGCTTGCCGTAGAGCGCCGCCAGATTGTTGAGGCTGGTTGCCACATCAGGATGCGCATCGCCTAGCAGCCGCTTACGCAGCGCCAGGGCATGTTGGAAAAGCGGTTCTGCCTCACCGTATCGTCCTTGCTTCTCGTAGAGTACCGCTAGATTGTTAAGGCTAGTAGCGACATCAGGATGCGCATTCCCGAGAAAGATTTTGTGAATCCGTAGTGCCTGCCTGAGAGGAGCTTCTGCTCTACCGTATTCTCCTTTATTCTGTTTGGCTAAACCTAATCGATTTAAGGTTTTTGCTGTCTCCAAAGTGTCTGTGCAGCTATCAAGCTCAACAGCACTGTTGAGCTGCTCGGCTAGCGTTTGTGCCTGTTCTTTAAGCCCAGCCTTCTGACAAATTCTGATTTGAGCCCTCAAATACTCCAGTGTCCAAGGGTCGCTAGAGCCGAGCTGAGTCTCTGCAATCTCGTAGGCTTGTTGAAAGCACTGCAGGGCGTTCTGCCAGCGTTTCTGGCCCATTTCGTAGTAGATATTCCCCAACAGCCCAAGCGTTTGGATGGTTAGAAAATGCTCAGAGTTGTCAGTGCGCTTGAGTATGGCAAGACTGTCTTGACAGAGCTGAACTGCCTCATGAAGCGTGTAGGGCGTGCAGCGCAGCTGGGCCGCTGTCAGTTTGAACTCGGCTATTTTGAGCGGTGCGCTATCGGCTTGTGCGGTCGCAATTGCCAGGGCCTGATCGCTGAGTGTAATTGCCTCTTTGTGATCGCCCTGCGCGGCCTTTACCTTGGCATGCTGGTTCAGCACGTCAGCTAGCTGGGGCGATTGCTCCCCTAGCAGCTGCCGCAGCAGACGACTGCTGGTATAGCAGGCCTGGTGTGCATCGTAGGTGCGCTCTAGAGTGAGATATACCTGAGACAGGGCATAGAGCACGGTCGCCATCTCTAGGCTTTCTGCTTGCCCTAGATCTGACCAGTGAGCGCGGGCGGTTTCTAATGCCGCCAAGGCGTTCTCCCAGTCGAAAAGCTGACTGAGCAGCTGCCCCTTTTCCTGCCAGGCGATCGCAAGCTGCTCAGGTGCGGCCTGACCTGACTCAATCAGCTTTGATAAGATCGCGCCTAGCTCGGGCTGAGCGCAGGTTTCTCGCTGTTGACTGACTTCTGCTAACACCCAGTCGATGGCTTCTGTGGCGTTCGGCACATGCAGCCCGTGTTCGAGAATATTGTCTAAAGTTGCGATCGCCAGGGCCGTTTGGGGATAGAGATCTTGGTAGTAGTCATAGAGCCAGCTGTGAATGGCTGCCCGCTGAGAGGCGGATAGGCTGGTGTATAAGGGCTGCTTGACTAGAGGATGCAGCCGCCAGGTGCCGGCTTCACTGGCCTCAACATAGGCCGACGCTAGGAGGGCAGCCCATCGATCTTGATCTTCATCTGATTCTGACGCTAGCGCGGGGTGAAACTTGCGCATCAGCGGCTCGAACAGGGCCTGATCCCACTGCATCGGCACCGAGAGCAGCTGCAGCGTGAATCGCTCATGGGCCTCCCAGGTATCAATCTGCTGACGGAGCGCTGCTGCTAGCGTATCGGCAAAGTCCTGCGGCTGGGGCAGTCGCTTCATCTCGCGGCAGATATCTACGCAGGTATTGAGATAGAGCGGGCTACCCTGGGCTTTTTCAAGGATGACTTGGCGGGTCGACTGCGCCTGAATCCCTGAAGACCGCAGCGCGGCGTCAGCGATCGCATCTTCTAAAGGCACGACGGGAATCTGCGTTGCTTCTGTCATCCACGCTAGCGGCTGCTCAGCCGTTATCACCCAGAGCACATAGGGGCTGGCCTCTGCCTGGCTCATCATCTGCGCTAGCCAGCGGCATTGCCCTGTTTTAGGATCGTCAATCAGGGCGTTATAGTCGCCGATAAAGACCACGACCCGCTGCTGCTGCGTCGGCAGGTCAGCGCGACTGAGGTGCCGCTTTAGATCTCTAGCCAGAAACCGAGGCAGCAGGTCTGGAATCTCGTACGGGTCGCTGATCTGCTTCAGGTCTTGCAAGTCTTGGTAGCGCTGCTCCCTGATCCACTGTCGCAGCTGCTCATTGGGCTCAACTAAAAACACGCCTAGCTTGGCCAGAAAAACCGCTGGCGGAACAGCCTGCTCAATCATGCCCATCACTCCGGCCATGATTTCTGGCAAAAATTTGCGAGCTACGGGGCTGATAGTCTCAATGTTGAGCTGCTTGAGCAGCTGAGCAACCTCCAAGTCTTGCCCTGCGCCAATCAAGTCTGCTAAGGCGCTAAAGGCATCGGCCCTATTCTGCAGCCGAGCCGCCCTCACTGGCTCTACCACGACGTGAGTATGGGTGCTCAGCAGGTATTTCAACAGCGCCGTATCAAAGCAGCTACAGTCTACGCCACCGGCGACGAGCTGATTGCGCAGCACCCGCACGCCCTCAAGCGGAGACGTGGCATGCTGCTTCAGGCCGCTACCATTTAAAAAGATGCGCAGGCAGGGCGCTGTCAGCCTTTTCTCCAGCCCTTTGCTGAGCTGCCAGGTCAGGTCTGACTGTCCGTAAAAGACTAAGCCGTTGCGATTGTGACGACCCAGCTGAGCGATCGCAGTCTCAATCGCCGCCAGGTATTGGGGGCGAGCAACGAACTCCGACCAGTCAGGTTTGCGTATAGATCGTGCCATGAGCGCAGCATTCGAAGGCAGCCAGGAGATATACCCTGATTACATCAATCTATCCCACGATTACGGACAGTTTAGTTAAGAATTGGGACTAATGCATAACGTCTCTATCTGTCTGTCTGACATATCTCCTGAAACGCTTGCGGGCTAGTAGGTTGCGGTTGAGGCATGAAACCCAACGAATGATTGAAAGGCAGCCGCGTTGGGTTTCGCAAAGCTCAACGCCAACCTACGAGTTTTCAATGACTTCAAAACTTTTGTCAGGTAGCCAGAGCTACACTTTGAGGCACTCGCCTATTTTGTAGCCAAAGAAATTTGAAGTTTTCTGGGATTGCTGTTCAAAACTTGTTGATACTGAGTATAGATCTGCTGCAATCGAACGCATGGAAAAAGAGCTGGCTCAGTTTGAACTGGAAGATGGCACGACGTTTTTAGCAGAAATCGATGAGCCGTCGAGCGCTGCTATTCAGCGGGTGGCGGCTGTAGAAACGGGCGAACTGGTCTACAAGGCCAAGAAAAATCTAGAAGAGGCGTTAGAGCAGGTGAAGCCGGTGGCCTCTACGGTGGTGTCTAAGCTGACCTCGGGATTGGCGACACCCGCCGATGAGGTCGAAGTCACGTTTGGGCTCAAGCTGAGCGCAGAGGCCGGCATTGTCTTTAGCTCGGTGGGGGGCGAGGTCAACTTTGAAGTCACATTAAGGTGGAGTCGGGCCGGCAGTGCGTGATCCACTGGGTGACCTATGAATCTGAGGGACTGTCAGCAGGCCACCGCCCAGATTCACGCGGGCTCAGGCGCAGTGGTCGGCACCGGCTTTCTAATTGCCAAGCAGTATCTTTTAACCTGCGCTCACGTGGTGCAGGCAGCGCTGGCCGGTCAGCCGGACGGCTTAAATCAGACTGTCACCGCGACGTTCTCAATGGCGCAGCCGGAGCGTGTCTGCTCAACCCGCGTGATCTGCTACGAGCTGCATGAGCTAGACGATCCTGACCCTGAGAAGCGCCGCCGCGACTTTGCCGTCTTATACATTGCTGAACCGCTATCAATTGAGCCAGTCGCGATGCGGCCGCTAGCTCAGCTGAGCGATCTGCCCGTTAAGAGCTACGGCTTTCCTAAAGGCGATCGGCTGGGGCGGCATTTGGAAGCGGCGATCGCAGGGGAAGTGGGGGCCGGCTGGGTACAGCTGCAGGGGACGGAGACCGGCCTGGCGATTGAGGCCGGCTTCAGCGGCGCGCCGGTCTGGTGCGCGCGGCAGACGGCTGTGATTGGCATGATTGTGGCGCGCGATCGCAAGCGCCCCGAGGCTAAAACCGGCTTTATGATCCCCGTTGCGAAGCTGCAGCGACCGCTGCGCGCGGTTGAATGGCATTCGCTCTGGCAAATCTTGGCGGCTGACCAGGCCGAGGCGGCACAGCCAATGGCGGCGGCCTATCAGCACTGCCGTCCGGAGCACTGGCCGCAGCCCTGGCAGACGGCGCTACTGCAGCAGCTGCAAGATCTCGCTGAGATGCCGGCGGGTCAGACAGCTGACCCGCCGGACAAGCACTGCTAAGTATGTCAAGCACTAAACAAGCAATGCTTGACAAAATTAGCAACAAGCCGTAATATCGGGTCATGCAGAGCAGCAAGCAGGAGGTGATTTTCATGGCTAAAACGACCGAATCGAAGCAGCCGCAGGGTTTGGGGGCTTACTTAGCCACGCTGCGCAGCTCACACGGGCTTAGTCTTCGTGATGTCGAGGCCACGACCGAAAAGCGGGTTTCAAACGCGTATCTATCGCAGGTCGAAAACGGGAAGATCGCTCGCCCCTCCCCCAACGTTCTCCACGCCCTAGCCGAGGCCTACGGCGTTGCTTACGAAACGTTGATGGAG
>JAAHIA010000266.1 GCA_010671975.1 Leptolyngbya sp. SIO4C1
CATGGCCCGACAACTCGTGCGCAAAAATGCGGCAAGCTAAATGCAAGTGGGAATGATCCATGCGTACAATCAGGCCAATGCGATAGGAAGCGACCTCACGGTTTGCTATTGATGGCGGCGGTGCCGAGACCGTAGGTTCCTTAAGCTGTAGCAGCGCAGCCATCTCTTCAACGCTATGCTCTCGCTGTGCTAGCAAGCCAACTAGCTTAAGACGGCTTTCGTTTGCCAGGGCTTTAAAGAAGGCTAGCAGGGTTTCAAACTGAGGTGCTGCCATGGCTAGCATGATTTGATCCTCGCAAATTAGATTTTTATCTAATTTGATTTATATCTAATTAGTCTGAGAACGTCAAGCGTTTTCTTTGGCATAAGTGAAACAGATCCATGAGAAACCTCAAATAGGGTTTGGGCAAAGTTATTCACAGTTGGCAGTACAGAAGCTCAAATTGCGCTGTCGGGCATTTGTGCAGAGATGCTCGATAGCGCCAACAGCTGAACCCCCGGATCACATCGCGTTCTGTAGCTTCTGCAGATGCGCGGCTGCCTGGCTTCGTAAGGTCTGTGCAGATTGAGAAACCGTGGTTCCAGCAGGCACGTCATCGAGCCGATTAATAATTTGCTCTAGCTCAGCTAGGGTCTCAGGCGACGGCTGTTGGGTTGTAGCAATCAGCCGCGTTACGCGCTCTTGGATCTGACCAAACGCCTGTACAGCCGCTGCTTCCTCAGTTTGACGAATCCTAATTTCACTCAGGTTTCTTTGATATTTAGCTCGCAGCGCCTGCGCTTCAGCATAGCCGGGGCTAGCATCCTGCACCTGATTGAGCTGCTGGATGGCGTCTTCCCACAGACGGGCGGCCTCCTGCCAGCGACTAGCCGCATGGGGTGGATTTTGAACCAGTTCGCTAGCCTGCACAGCATATTGCTTGGCGGCTTGCACATAGCTGTTTGACTGTCTGGCGTCAGCGCTGGTGCCCGCCACTGTCTGATAGTCTCGCTGAAAGGCGTTTAGACGAGTTTGCGCAGTTTGGCCTGCCAGTGTCCCAGGTGGAATCTCACTCAGCTGATCCATGCCTTTTTGCCACTCAGCCAGAATCGCGATTTTCTCTTCTGAACTCTGAACGGTCTCGTAGCGCTGCTTAGCTGCTGCTACTGCCTCTGTACCGGCTGCTAACTGCTGTAGCGCGTTCTGTTCTTGAAAGATCTGCGCCTCCATTCGTCCGACGAGCGCGCGAGCGGCTTCAAATTCGTCGAGGGTGAAGCGCCAACCGCAGTTGAACCAGGCGCAGTAGCGCTGCGGATAGTAACCTAAAAACCAAACGGGCAGCTGATTGAGGTGCTGCTGTGCCTGATCTGCTTTGGCTTCGCCCAGCTCAAAGTCTTGGGCGCTAGTGGCGTTGTTAATCAGCTGGTCGGCCTGCTCGGTGTAGATAATGGCCTGACGATAGTTGTGATCCATCCGCATAAAGCTAGGCAGCAGCAGCAGTGGTGCAGTTCTTGCCACCGGCCAGCGAATCATGGGATAGGGCAGGTTGACGAGCCAGAGCCCGCCTGCGATCGCACCTGCGCCTATCGCTAGGCTAGCTATCCACTGGGCTGGCCTCACAAGCGGATTCGGCTGATTTAGTCGCGCTGCCTGCTTGAGAATGCGATCGCTAAATTCAGGAAAAATATCGGCAATCTCAGCTTTGATCTCTGAGTAGGTCAGGGGGGCGCCTGCCTGCTGACGAAGCTTTTCTAATCGCTTGAGAACGATGCTGTAGCGTACAGTTTCGAGCGGCTTATTGGCACAGAGCCGCTGCAGCTCCTGATTGAGAACGGCAAAGGCGCGATTGTTCAGCCTGGGCATGTGGGGTTATAAGTAACTTCCGGACACTAATTAGATATACCCATTTTATTGAGACGATTCCGCTCTGTTTTTTGAATATCCGTCTTTAGAAAGCCGCAATCACCTCACGTTCGTGAGAGGTATTCGTAGGCTGCTCTAAACACAATGGCATAGCTGAAAAAACAAAATTGGCTTTACTGCAAGCTCATTCGCTTGAGCTGTGTAGCGATAGGCCGTGTTGGAGATTTCTGGAGAACAACATGCTTGATCTAAAACAAGGTTTAAAAATATTGTCTATTGCGCTGACGGCCTCGCTTAGCGCAGGCGTTGCCCAAGCTGCAGAAGTGATTGGCGGCCCCACCGGAGCACAGTTTAGCCTGGCGAACCTGCCAGATGGTAACTATCGCTTTTGCAGCAGCCGCCCGCCTAGCGATATCAATCGGGTCTCAGGCATTTGTTTTCGGTTTCGCAAGCAGGGCAGCGCCGTCACCGGCGACTATTACTATCCCTATGAGGGCTCTAGCCTATGCCTAAACGGTAGAGTCAACGGCAATACGGTGACCGGGCAGGCCGTAGAGCGCATGCCAGAAAATGCGGGTGCGCCCGATAGGTTGGGTAGCGAGCAGCTGTATGACTGGCGACCGGAAGGCTTTTTGCAGGTGCGGCGCGGCATCTATGTGGACGATCGCAACCGTCGCGATGCCATTCGCTACCGCAGCGCTTTGCTGAATCTCAATAGTTTCTATCAGTACAATGCGGGCACGGTGCTGCCGCCAGCTGACTGCCCCACTCGACCAAACAGCGCGATTGGCACCGACCCGGATGCAGACAATCTGCGCGAAGTGGGCACCTCTATGTACTATGAAAAGCCTGTTTATCTAGACACCAGCAGCATCGAGCCGCTAGGCGACAGCCGCTATGCCTACACCACCGTGATTGGCGTGCCCAGTCGGCTGAGCGAGACAGAATATCGGCTTGATTGCGATGACTTAGAGACGGTTCAGGTTTTGCGATCGCGCTACTACGACGGCGATGGCGATCTGCAAGAGATTGAAGAAGTCAATCAGGCGGTACCGGCTAACCCAGACAACCCGAGCAGCACCCAGCGCTACAATGCCAGCCGCTATATCTGCAGCGAATATGCTGGCTTGGCCTCTAGACCAGCCGGGTAAGCTGAACCCGATAGCGCTCTTTTTTGGTCACCCCGATCTCGCCGATTTCTAAGCGTCCCTTCCCTCGAATGGCGACCAGATCGCCTGATTTCACGGCATAGCTAGCCTGCGTAATCGGTTTCCAGTTCACCCGCACGTCGCCTGCCCCAATCATGTCGGCCATTTTGCTGCGCGACATGCCAAACCCAGCAGAGGCCACCGCATCGAGCCGCAAAGAGGCTTCGACGGTGGTCATTTCCTTTTTACGCGGCTCGCGCACCTTCAGCGCCGTCAGCTCAATCGGCTGCGTTTTTACCGGTACCGAGCGCACCTGCGTTAAATTCATTGCCAAAAACTCTACCAGCGCAGGCACCACCACCGCCTGCGCTCCGCGCTCGCCCAGCACGATGATATCGCCTACCTTCTCGCGCACCAGCCCCGTTCCGAGCAGCGCCCCCAAGAAATCGCGATGGGTTGCCGTATCAAATAAGAAATTACCAGCAATATCTAAAGCTGCCAGCGGTACCGCCAGCCCGTCTAGCGGCAGTTCCGAGCGCGCAATCAGCAGCCGCTGCCGCTCTGCCTGCGGGTAGCCCCCTGACGACAGCGTATGCACATCTGTCAGTCGACCAAACACTGCCTGCGCCTCAAATAGCTCCGGCGGTGATAGAAAATCTGTTGCCACTGGCTCCCAAGTGCGAATCGCCTGCTCCGCTCGATCTAGCACCCGAGTCAGCGCCGATTTGTTTTCTACACCCTTGAGCAGATCGTCTTTGGGCAGCATAGGTTAAGCATAGAAGGTCAGGATCTATTGTAAAGCTTGGAGAAGGGTGTAAGGGTGCATGGGTGCATGGGTGGATAGCTCCTGCATCCCCCCATCCCCCCATCCCCTCATCTCCTCATCCCCTCATCTCCTCATCTCCCCACCCGTCCCGCTTGGCATAGACGCTCTTCAGGTGCTTCTTCACGGTATTTTCTGAAATATACAGCTCGGCGGCAATCGCCTTGTAGCTATAGTCTGCACGCTTGAGCTGCCAAACTTCCGCTTCGCGCGGGGTGAGCCCGTAGCGCTGGGCATCGGTGATGGCATAGCTTTCAGCAGAGCGCGCGCGATTTTCTAAGGTAACCAGCAAACAGTCGCGCTCAATAGAGTCTGAATTGAACCACTGCACGCGAAGGCGAACGGTCCCTTGGGTATCCAGCTGAATTTCGTCTTCAAGAATAATGTTGGCTTCGAGCGCATACAGGTCAGAATGGTTGAGCAGCGACTGACAAACTTGCCAAATTTTTGGCGGCAAGGCTCTCGTTTGCTTACGTTGAGCATCAATTGCTTTGAGCAGCTGACTGGCGCAGCGATTTTGGTGTAAGATGCTGCCGGCTCGGTTGACAATCACTAGGCCATCTGCAAAGTTCTCAATCGCGGCAAATAGCAAAGCTGACTGAAATTCAAACGAGAGATCGCGGTAAGGAGCATGACTCACCGGGGCTACTGGCCGAGTGTCTACTGCTTGTTGGAACATATTGACTCCGTAGTGAGATCAGGGAAGCTGTGCAAAAGCGCAGGTAACTCTGTGGGAGATTACTGAACTTTCGGATAGTAAACACATCAGCTAGCGTTGTTTAAAATCCGCAAAATCTATGGCAGTTCCCCAAGTGTCATAGAGTACGGACGACTGTAACTTCGGTTCTGCCGGCTTTCGCTTCGACCGGCGCAATTGTAAAAAATAAAGAAGTTATGTAGCGATACTTTTATACCGTTAGATTATTTTTTCTGCATGGTTCTCGCGTTTACTCATCGACTTTCGGCACCGCAGCCGGCCGATCAGACCCTAGCGCTGACGGCTGATGCCAGGCTGCGATCGCGCTATCGCCATACCGCCAATGACGGTAGCGAGGTCTATCTCAATCTGCCTAGGGGCACAGTTCTAAAGGGGGGCGACTGCCTCGGCGCAGAGACCCATACCCAGATTCTGCAGATTATCGCGAAGCCAGAGCCGGTGCTGACCGTCAGCGCAGAGACAGCTTTGGCGCTGCTGCGAGCGGCCTATCACCTAGGCAATCGCCACGTGCCGCTAGAGCTAGCGCCTGACTATCTGCGGCTGTCGCCCGATCCGGTGCTGGCACAGCTGCTAGCGCAGCTCGGTCTGCAGGTTGTGCAAGAGATTGCGCCGTTTGAACCCGAGTCTGGAGCCTACCACCATGACCATGCCTGAGGCCGCCCTGCTGCGGCTGCTGCAGCTGGCTAGCCCAGCGCTGCCGGTTGGGGCCTTTAGCTATTCTGAAGGGTTAGAAACCCTCACCCAGCAGCAGCGCCTCCCCTCAGCCGAGGCGCTCACCCACTGGCTCACTCAAGAGCTGCAGGTCGGGGCCGTTCCGCTAGAAGCCGCGATCGCGCTGCGCATTCACCAGAGCTTTCATCAGCCTGACCGGCTGCGCTATTGGAATACCTGGCTGCTGGCCGCCCGCGAAACCGCCGAGCTGCGTCAGCAAAGCACCCAGATGGGGCGCGCCCTCTGCCGTCTGCTAGCCCAGTTACATCCCGAGCTAGCGCCCACGATTGCCGCCTGCGGCACCCCCTGCAACTTTGCTACCGCCTTTGCCATAGCCGCCGCCCACTGGCAGATTTCAGCTGAGACCACCGTCCTCGCCTACCTGCAAAGCTGGGCCGCTAACCTAATCAGCGCTGCCGTCAAGCTCATTCCCCTCGGCCAAACTGGCGGTCAGGCCGTCCTGCTCTCCTTAACGGGCGCGATCGCAGACACTACTCAAACTGTCCTACAGCTCGACGACGCCCAGCTCACCAGCAGCGGCTGGGGCGCAGTGCTGGCCAGCATGCAGCATGAGACACTTTATACCAGACTCTTCCGCAGCTAGTTACCCCGGAACCCCCCCATGATCCCCCCCTACCGTATCGGCATCGCTGGCCCCGTCGGCTCTGGCAAAACCGCCCTAGTCGAAGCGCTCTGCAAGGCGCTACGCGATCGCTACTCAATTGCAGTGGTCACCAACGATATCTATACCCAAGAAGACGCCCAATTTTTAGCCAAGCACGAGGCCCTGAGTCGCGATCGCATTGTCGGGGTCGAGACAGGCGGCTGTCCGCATACGGCGATTCGGGAAGATGCGTCGCTGAATCTGGTTGCGATCGAAGATTTAGAAGCTCAGTTTGAAGACTTGGATCTGGTGATGGTGGAAAGCGGCGGCGATAACCTGGCGGCAACCTTCAGCCCGGAGCTGGTCGATTTAACAATCTATGTGATTGACGTCGCCGCTGGCGACAAAATTCCGCGCAAAGGCGGACCGGGAATCACCAAATCAGACCTACTGGTGATTAACAAAATTGACTTGGCGCCGATGGTCGGTGCAGACCTAGCCGTGATGGACAGAGACGCTCGCAAAATGCGCGGCGAGCAGCCGTTCGTCTTTACCAACCTGAAGCAGCTCACTGGACTGTCCGAGATTATCGACTTCATTCAGTTTCAAGGAATGCTGAGCGACGCGGCAAAGCTGTAGCTCTGGAAATGTAGCTTTGGGAATACAGATTAAGGAAAGAAAATATTTCTTACGAAGGTCGTGTAAATCCTTAGATTTTGGGCAGTCGGGCAGCCTTCTGTAAGCTCTGATACAATTCTGCGTGAGCCAGCGCCCTACCATCGACCCTGATATGTCAGTGCTCGGCGGGCTCAACCCTGTGTTGAATACCGCAGGCGACCTCGGTGTGCTCACCGATATAAATCTGGTAGGGAGTGAGAGTTTTATGACACAACGATTTGGTCGGCGGAAATTTTTGGTTTACGGAACAGCCGCAGCTGGTACCAGCCTTTTGCTGAAGGCCTGCGGTAGTTCGCCTGATACGGCTAGCGATGCAGTGCCGGCTGAGGGCGACAGCGCAGCAGCGCCAAGCGGCGATACGATTAAGGTTGGCATTTTGCATTCGCTTAGCGGCACGATGGCCATTAGCGAGACGACCGTGGTTGATGCTGAGCGGATGGCGAT
>JAAHIA010000267.1 GCA_010671975.1 Leptolyngbya sp. SIO4C1
CGCAAAACTGGCAGGCAGTCTTGCGGTTCTCATAGCGGATGCAGGTCTGCAAAACGGTGGTGGCAAGCACGTTGCGGCTGTGCAGCAGGGCAATCTGCCAGTAGGGAATGCCTTCGGCGGTCTGCAGCCGATAGAATCGGGGCGACTGGGGAAAGTCAATTGCGGCAATCACCTCTCCCTGATGTGACAGATAGGCGCTGCCTGTGGTGCGATCGCGTCCGGCCGAGTAGGGCGATCGCGCCGCGCCGTCCGTGTAGACCGGCACCATCACCGTGGTATTGCCGAGGGTAATCGCCTTGTGGTCAGATGGACCAGCTCCCCCCCGGCGGCCGGCGGCACCGCCGGTATCGGTCACCAGGTTAAGCCCCTGGGTTTGCAGTTCAGTAATCAACCGTTGCTGATTCATAAATTAAAAGAGAAAATAGCGGAGCCGAGTGTAGCAGTCACGCCAGCGGCAGCTCTGATGGCGGCAGCGGAGCGGACAGCCGCTCGGGCGGCGTTAGGTTAGGCAGCTCGGCAAGCGGCTCGGTATGGCTGGCTGCCGTCACCGCGTAGGCCGTGCGGTTGAGCTTCAGCTGCAGCAGATCAGGCCGGGCATAGTGGCCGACCGCATCCATCATGCGCTTGCGCTTGGTAATCAAAGCAAAGTCTAGATCGGCAATGGCCATCCCCTCGCCCGCGCGAATCGGCTCGCACAGCGGTACGCCCTCCGGGCTGATGATCGCGGTATAGCAGCCGCCTCGCAGCGCTTTGTGCAAGGCTTCACTGGGAGCAATCTGCGCCACCTGCTCCGGGGTGAGCCAGCCGGTAGCGTTGACCACAAAGCAGCCGGCCTCTAGCGCATGATGGCGCAGCGTCACCTCGATCTGCTCAGAAAAGATATCGCCCACCATCGAGCCAGGAAACTGAGCGCAGTGAATCTGCTCATGCTCGGCCATGAGGCTGTAGCGCGCCAGCGGATTGTAATGCTCCCAGCAAGCCAGCGCCCCAATGCGGCCCAATGCCGTCTCACAGACCTGCAGCCCGGACCCGTCGCCCTGTCCCCAAACCATGCGCTCGTGGTAGGTCGGCGTGATCTTGCGCCGCTTGAGCAAGCAGCGGCCGTCGGCGTCAAAAAGCAGCTGGGTATTGTAGAGCGAGCCGCGATCGCGCTCATTCACGCCTAGCACAATTACCAGCTGGTGCGCCTTGGCCGCTCGACTCACGGCCTCAGTCACCGGTCCGGGCACCTCCACCGCTTCTTCGTACAGCTTCAGATGCTCTTTGCCCATCGAGACCGGCGGTAGCACAAAAGAGAAGTAGGGATAGTAGGGGACAAACGTCTCCGGAAAAACCACCAGTGCCGCCCCAGCCCTAGCCGCATCTTCAATCGCAGCCAGCACTTTCTCCATCGTGCCAGCGCGGCTGTGCAGCACAGGCGCTATCTGCACGGCGGCCGCACGGACAGTTCGAGCGTTGTTCATGACCTATTTCCCACTGAGCGTCTAACGCCTACATTGTCCAAGTATCCAGGATGAAGGCGCCCTCTTTGCGATGCAACAAAATCATATCTAGCACGTCGAGCGGACTGATGGGCGTAATCCCTGGCATCAGCGAAGGTTCGCCATGGCCGTAGAGTGCCTGTAGCGCAAACCGACAGGCGTAGACTTTGCCACCTTCTTTCATCACTTTCTCTAGCTGGTTGTTCATCGCCAGATGGCCCGGAAAGGCCTCATCACCCAGCTTAGGAAAACCGCGCTGTATGCCCAGCGTCACGCCTGGACCATAGAGCAGCACAGAGGTCTCAAAACCTTTACGAATCAGGCGCGTAGCTTGCAACAGATTGACTAGACCAATTGAGCCTTCAAAAGCCACCGTGTGGAAAGCAACCAGCGCTTTCTCACCAGGCTCAGCTTGCACATCGGGAAATACTTTCTCTTCGTAATCAACAAAAAAGTCACCAGCCTGATGCGTAGGGGCAGTTACTGCGGGCATATTGTTACTCCCAACAAACACATGAATGTGCCTGTAGCTTAGAAGGTCTCAGAGGGCTCACCCGTATCTGTTGCTACAAAGGCCAAAAGGCTGCCAGTTAAGACAGTAGCGCTGCTTCTATTAGAACAAAATTAGGGCTGACAGACACACGACCTGTCTAAAAAGACAGGTCACCGTCGCCACAGAGCGAGAATCATCCTGTTCATAAGGCGAGACTGCCGTATTTCGTAGCTTCAGATACAGGGCAGCCGGCGCAGCTGTCTCTATGGTGACTGATAGCTGTTTCTATCTTCATGGCTCTTGGCAGCCCCCAGTCAATTTTTACTGGCGCAGCCCATGTTACATTTTCCGGTGGTTATTGTTGGCGGCGGTCAGGCTGGTCTATCGATCAGCTACTGTCTAACGCAGCAGGGCATCGAGCACATCATTTTCGAGAAAAATCAGGTGGCTCACGCTTGGCGATCGCAGCGCTGGGACTCCTTTTGTTTGGTCACCCCAAACTGGCAGTGCCAGCTGCCGGGCTACCCTTATCCTGGCACCGACCCGCACGGGTTTATGCATCGCGATGAGATTGTTCAATATGTAGAAGACTACGCCAAGCTGTTTCAGCCGAATTTGAAGGAAGGGGTCGCAGTCTCTGCAGTTCGTCACAATCGGCTCAGTCGCCAGTTTGATATTGCCACCTCAGCCGGAGACTATACGGCCGATCAGATCGTGGTGGCCACTGGCGGCTATCATCGCCCCAACGTACCGCGCCTGGCTGAGCGGCTGCCGGCCACCGTCCAGCAGCTGCACTCGTCAAATTATAAAAGCCCGGCGTCGCTGCCGTCGGGGGCGGTGCTGGTAGTGGGTACCGGCCAGTCCGGCTGTCAGATTGCCGAAGATTTGCACCTGGCCGGACGGCAGGTTCATCTCTGTGTCGGCAGCGCGCCGCGCTCACCGCGTCGGTATCGAGGCAAAGATGTTGTCGCTTGGCTAGACCAAATGGGTTACTACGATCTGCCCATTGACGAGCATCCGCAGAAAGACGCCGTGAGAGCCAAAACCAATCACTATCTGACCGGGCGCGGCGGCGGTCGCGAAATTGATTTGCGTCAGTTCGCGCTCGAGGGCATGCGCCTCTACGGTCGGCTACAGTCCATTCAAAACCATGAGCTGACGCTGCAGGACAACCTACGGCAACATCTTAACCAGGCCGATGCGGTAGCCGAGAAGATCAAGCGCACAATTGACGACTACATCGATAAAGCTGGCATAGAGGCCCCAGCTGAGCCGCCCTACGTGCCCGTGTGGCAGCCTGAGGCAGTGCCGCTGCAGCTCGATATTCAAGCCGCCGGTATCCGCAGTGTGATCTGGTCTACTGGCTATCACACAGACTACAGCTGGATTGACGTGCCCATCTTTGACGGTCGCGGCTATCCCGGCCATCAGCGCGGCGTGACAGCCGTTGAAGGGCTCTATTTTTTAGGCTTGCCCTGGCTCTATACCTGGGGGTCGGCCAGATTCTCAGGCATTGGCCGCGATGCGGCCTATCTAGCCGAGCAGATTGTGCTCAGAGCAGGACCGCATCGGGCAGGTCATGAATTCAGCGAGGCAGCGCTCGGGTCTTAGGCAGCTTGAACAGGGGCGCAGGGAGGAGAGCGGTGGTAGCCACAGCTACAGCGGCTAAGGCTGATTTACGATTCGATAGATAGAGGGCTCTTGAACTCAGTATTTGTGTCTAGGCTCACAGCTCACACCTTAGATGTCTCGCGGCTTTTGTTTGATCTGAAGCTGTGCGGTGAGCTGGTGCATCGCTTTACCGGCTGGCTAGAGCCAGAAGCGATCGCAGCCTGCGTCACCGATGGCCTAGTCGAGCAGTTCCACTGCACCTTTGCTCGGCTGTGGTTAGTCAACCGCGATCGCCGGTCGCTTAAGCTAGTGGCCTCTTCAGGGCTGTACACGCGCCTAGACGGCGACTTTGCTCAGGTGCCGATGGGGGCGTTCAAAGTTGGTAAGATTGCTCAACACTGCATTCCCTTTTTGAGCAACTGCCTGCCCGAAGAAGACTGGGTCAAAGACCGCGACTGGGCAATTGCCAACCAGATTTACGGATTTGCTGGGCTGCCGCTGATGGTAGATCAGCAGGCGATTGGCGTACTGGCTGTCTTTAGTCACGAGCCAATGACCCCCGAATTTTTAGAAGCGCTACAGATTCTCAGTTTGTCAATTACTGGAGCTTTAGCCAGCGCGCTCAACCATCAGCGATCGCAGCCGCTAGTCGAACCGGCTATCAGCCTGTCTGAGCAGCTAGCTCAGCAGCTTGGCAAGCAAAAGCTCAGTTTGCTTGGTTCAGAGCAGCCCCTCTCACCGGCCGTAGCCCAGCTGCTGATGCAAACGGCGCAGCTGCTGGCTGCCCTTGCCTGTCACTACTGTCGCCTGCTGTACGAAGCAGACACAGTGATCTTAGAAGCCATGCTGGCGGTAGAAGCCGAACAGTCTGCCTCAGCCGTACTCGCACCGTTTCAGACCACAATAGCCGCTGCTAGCAGCCTAGGCGGCTCATTTCAAACTCAGTTAGACACAAACCAAACCGTGATGCAGCTGCGGCTGCAGCTGCCGCAGCAGGTCGCCAGCTCACCGCTGTCCGAGCGCGAGCGCGAAGTGATTCGGCTGCTGGCCCAGGGACTCAGAGATCGAGACATTGCTCAGCAGCTCTACATCAGTGAGCGCACTGTCAAATTTCACACCAAAAATATGCTGAGAAAGCTAGGCGTACGCACCCGCATTCAGGCCGTCTTTGTCGCCTCACAAAACGGCTGGCTCAGCGCTGCTTGAGCTTTGCAAAACGCCTATTGAAGAGAACACATGCTCGAATCTCAACTGCTAGCACATAGGCAGCCTATCGCTTAAGTAGCTGCTCTCTACAGCTATCGCTGCGCTTCTAGCACTGACACAATTGCAACGCCGCAGGTCAACGTTAGTGCGCCTCTGAGAAACCAGGGACCGACGTTAAATAATAAGCCCAGCGATAGGGACATAGCGCCCAGGAAAGCGAGCAAGACGCAGACAATTAGAAACGCAAACAGCAGCAGCAAATAACCGCGAATGGCATAGCCAAGTAAATAGAATAGTAAAGAATGACGGTGGATCTGTCGCATCGCTAAGCAGTTCTCCGTATGTTATGGGAAAAACCTTGAAAACTGGGCTGAGCTGGGGAGTTAGATAGGTCACAGTAGGGCACAGCCGGCTCGACAATCAGCGTTGTGCCCTCTCGAGCCGTCACCAAAACGGTTTCGCCTACGGCTAAGATACGACCAATGCGAGCAGCAGCCCGTGCCCGCCAGTGCACCCCATGTAGGCGAATACAGCCGGTCTTGCCAAGCCGAATTGGATCTTCAACAGTGCCGGTGCCTTGCAAATAAGCCGCAGCTGGCGAGGCAACAGTCTCAGGGCCGTAAGATAAAGCTGCGATCCAAGACGTAAGCTGGGAAAGCTGAAACATAAGCGCCTCCGGTTGAGTCATTCATCTAAGATCTAAGATGGCAGCTTAATCGCTGACTGAATTGTCATCTCTAATCTGACATGGGTCTGACATTGCTGACATATTTGTCAAGTTTCACGTATGTAGGCCCGAGATTAGCCTTTAGCTATGTCTTAAAAATGGCTAAAGCACCATAAAAATTGCCGATTTCTGTAATGATTTCTTAGTATTTTCTGAAGCTAGACATCCTCTGATGGGATGATATAAAGAAAGGGAGATGTCCCTGTGTTAGAACATGACCTCCCTTCCACCCGCCTTTCTGAAGAAAGTTGCTCAAGAGCATAATTTAAGCGAGTTTGAACAGGAAGCGTTCGTCGCCAAGTTTGCTGATCCTAAGAAAACGGATATTGTAGTCGCCAAAGAGATTAACATTTCTCGAGACCGATTCAGCAGTCGCATGTCGGGCGTTTATAAAAAGTTCAAAATTGAGGGTAAAGGACCAGGAAAAGCGCAGACACTGGTTTTTCAACTGCTAGAGCGCTACCAGAAGTCAAATGCGCCTGACTATCTCACAATTGCGACTGACTTCATCAATCAGGCCGTGAGAAACATCAAGCCTAAGATTGAGCCAATGATCCAGGCCAACTGCGGTCTGATGCGGGTACTAGACATGAGTTATCCGCTAGAAGTCAGAAAAATTTACACCGAGTTGAAGATCTTAGACCGGGTCAACTCCAATCGATACCTGTCTATTGCTGATCTGATGCGAAACTTTGATCCTTGCTCAGATAAGTTCAACTCGATTGGGTTAGGAACTGCGGTTGGGGAGCGATTTTCTGGTATTGATCTTATCCAGCAGCAGCCCAAGCTAATGATCTTAGGTCGTCCGGGTGCCGGTAAAACCACATTTCTCAAATATGTAGCCGTTTCCTGCGTCCAGGACCGGCTGTTTCAAGAATACGTGCCGATTTTTGTGACGCTAAGACACTACTGCGAAAGAGCTAGAAATACTAGCTTGATTGACTATATCGTTGAGGAGCTAAGACAAGTCGCTATTGAGCCAGGAGAAATTTACAAGCTGCTAGAGTACGGCCGGGTAATCTTTTTGCTAGATGGTTTAGATGAAGTCAAAGAAACCTATAGCTGCCATATTTTACATGAAATTCGTCAGCTGTCTCAGAAGTTTCATCGCAACCGCTTTTTGATTACCTGTCGACTAGCAGCGCAAGACTACGTCTTTGAGAAATTTACTGAAGTTGAAATAGCCGACTTCAATCAAGAACAGATTAAAGCGTTTGCCGATAACTGGTTTACGCTAAAAGAAGATCCGCTCAAGGCAGAAAAAATTATTGCACATCTAGAAAATAATCAGCGGCTCCGAGAACTAGCCAACAATCCACTGCTGTTGACGTTGCTTTGCCTCGTGTTTGAAGAATCCGGCGATTTTCCTATCAATCGCTCAGAGCTCTATCAAGAAGGGCTAGACGTGCTGCTGAAGAAATGGGACGCAAGTCGCAATATTGAACGAGC
>JAAHIA010000268.1 GCA_010671975.1 Leptolyngbya sp. SIO4C1
CGTTGCTCGCAAACGCTGCTGGGCGGCCTCTTTTTGCTACTGGGCGTGGGGCTAGCCTACTGGGCCAATCAGGCGGCTATCATGCTGCTGCCGCTGGCCTACAGCCTGTGGGCCGCTGCCAGCTATCACGCCTATCGCACCGCGCCAGGAATCAGGCGCAGCAGCGGTCTAGCCCTGCTCCTAGTGATTGGCCTGCTGGTAGGCAAGCTAACAGTTGCCTATACACCCATTTGGATTAACCAGGCAGTGACGCAGTGCATTGTGCCCAGCCGGTCGATGCTGCCGACACTGCAGGTCGACGATCGTATGTTTGTGCGCAACGATCGCTACTACCGACCGGCGGTAGGCGACATCGTGGTGTTTCGCCCGCCAACGCAGGCGCTGGCCGAGCTAGAAACGACGCCGGATACGCTGTTCGTCAAACGAATTATTGCCCTGACCGGCCAGCAGGTGCAAGTGAGCCAAGGGCAGGTCTACATCAACCAGCAGCCGCTCGTAGAGCCGTACATCGCTCAGCCTGCCGCCTACGACTGGGGACCTGAAACTGTGTCGCCCGGTGCCTACTTCGTGCTCGGAGACAATCGCGACCAGAGCGCTGACTCGCACATTTGGGGCTTTCTGCCTAGAGAAGATATTCTCGGGCGCGCCTATAAGATTTACTGGCCGCCGTCGCGCGTGCGATCGCTGCTGGCGAAATAGCGATGGGCCATGTAGAGCGGGCTGACCAAGCTAGCGAGATAGAGCATCATCTCGCAGGCCGCCACGTCATCCTGTACGACCGCCCAGCGATAGCGCCAGAGATGACGACAAACTTTGCGAATATCGTTAACGCCGTAGAGCATCAGCATCGGCAGCCGCTGCCAGCGCTCAACGCTGAGCATGCGGGTACGATAGCGGCTAAGGCCAATGCCTCGACAGAGCCGCATCAGATACTGCCGCGTCAGACGCGCAGTAGGAATGCGATGATGCAGCCGCATATGCGGGTTATACCAAACTTCCCAGCCGGCTTTTTGGATATGTAAGATAGATTCGGTATCTTCGCCAGGAATCATACTGCCGCCGGCGCGACCGGTTAAGACCAGCTCGTCTGGCACGTTGTCGAGCCAGGCCCGCTTACGTACCACAATACCGGCTGAAGGCGGAATTACCTTTCTCTCGGGCGCATAGATGATCGGCTGCGGACCGCGCTCGGTCAGCGCCAGCAGCGACGCAATCCGCTCAAAATTTTCGGGCGGTGAGGTCTCAAAGTCGCCCTGAATGCGGCTAGCCATCACGCCCACTTGAGGGTTTGCCTGTGCGAAGCGATGGGCAGCGGCAATCCAGGTCATGCCGGGCAGGTTGTCATCGTCGAGAAAGCCAATCAGCGGGCTGGCGGCAACTTGAACCGCCCGATTGCGCGCATAGCCTGCCCCCTGCCGTCGCTCGAAGACATAGCGCAGCGGGGCCTGGATTGGCCAGGTGGCCTGCAGCTCGCGAACAACCTCAGCAGTGCGATCGCGGCTATTGTTGTCAACAATGATAATTTCCCAAGCCAAGCCTTCAACATTGAGCTGCCAGCAGAGACTCTGAAGCACGGCAGCCAGGCGCTCTGCACCATTATAGGTGGGAATCGCGACTGTAAAATCCAAGCTAACTTTTTCAGGAAAGATGCGGCTAAAAGAATGCCTGAGACTCACCAGCTGTTCTAAATTTTGGCTGGCGCTGCTGTCTACAAAAAGCTGAACCATCGGAGTTGTCAATGGTAAGAGATACGGCTAGAGGTAGCGCACGAGTGAATCAGCTGATCTACCTGCTGCAGGGCGACTCAGTCATTTACTCAGTCGTCCGGCAGCAAGCGCGACCTGTATCACCCTCTCTAAGGTACCCAGCTCGACCGCAAAACCTCGATGCTATCGGCTCGAGGGTGTGGCCGCTCTAGAGCGGCTGTGGCAGCTACGCTTCGTCAGCGGTAGCCGCGCGCTGTTTGCCCAGCAGCTTATCGCGCAGCTGCTTGATGCGATCGCGAAACTTGGCGGCATCTTCAAACTGCAGGTTCTTAGCGGCCTCTTTCATCTGCTTTTCTAGCTGGCCGATAAATTCAGGAATGTCTTCGAGCGGCAGCTCATCGCGCTGTTCGTAGACTTCCTCTAGCTCTTGCGCATTCAGCCGACGCGAGACTTCTAAGAACGAGAGAATGGCGTTGCTCTTGCGGCGAATGATGGGCTTCGGCGTGATGCCGTGCGCTTCATTGTAGGCCAGCTGAATCGTGCGCCGACGCTCGGTCTCTTCAATGGCGCGGGCCATGCTATCTGTTAGGTTATCGGCATAGAGCACTGCCTGCCCTTGAACGTGACGCGCCGCCCGACCAATCGTTTGAATTAGCGATCGCTCTGCTCGCAAGAAGCCCTCTTTGTCGGCATCAAGAATGGCCACTAAAGAGACTTCTGGCAGGTCAAGCCCTTCTCTGAGCAGGTTAACGCCTACCAGCACATCGAAATTGCCATCGCGCAAATCTTGGATAATCTCAATTCGCTCAATTGAATGAATCTCGGAATGCAGGTAGCGCACGCGCACGCCGTGCTCTTCGAAATACTCTGTGAGGTCTTCCGCCATACGCTTGGTGAGCGTGGTGACTAGCGTGCGCTCATTGCGAGCTACGCGAGTTTGAATCTCGGCCATCAGGTCATCAATTTGGCCTTCGGTCGGTCGCACAAAGATTTCCGGATCGACCACGCCAGTCGGTCGAATAATTTGCTCCGCCACGCGATCTTCTGAAACCTCAAACTCCCAGCGGCCCGGCGTCGCCGAGACAAAAATGCACTGGTCCACCTTTTGCCAAAACTCTTCTGCCTTGAGCGGCCGGTTGTCTGCCGCGCTGGGTAGCCGAAAGCCGTGGTCGATCAGCACGCGCTTGCGGGCCTGGTCGCCGTTGTACATCCCCTGAATCTGCGGGATGGTGACGTGCGACTCGTCAATTACCAGCATCCAGTCTTTCGGGAAATAGTCGATCAGGCATTCGGGCGGGGCCCCAGCCAGGCGACCAGCCAGATGACGAGAGTAGTTCTCAACGCCGTTGCAGTAGCCAACCTCACGCAGCATTTCCAGATCGTAGCGGGTGCGCTGCTCTAGCCGCTGGGCTTCTAACAGCTTGCCTTCTTTCTCTAAGAATTCTAGCTGTTCTTTTAACTCTAGCTGAATCGCATCGCAGGCAGCTTCTAGCTTATCGTCTGGGGTGACAAAGTGACGCGCCGGGTAGACATTAATCGCGTCCATACTCTGCAGCGTGGCCCCGGTCACCGGGTCGATGTAGCGAATCGCGTCAACTTCATCACCAAAGAACTCAATGCGGATGATCCGGTCTTCGTAAGCCGGGCCAATCTCCAGCACGTCGCCCTTGACGCGAAAGCGCCCCCGCCCCAAATCAAGGTCGTTGCGGGTGTACTGCACCGAGGCCAGATCGCGCAGAATCTGTCGCTGATTGGCTTCCATACCAACGCGCAGTGGAATTGAGGCCTTGAGATATTCAGACGGAATCCCCAGGCCATAGATGCAGCTAATCGAAGCCACCACAATCACATCTTTGCGCTCAAACAGCGATCGCGTCGCCGAGTGGCGCAGCATATCGATTTCTTCGTTGATTGAAGCGGTCTTAGCAATGTACGTATCCGTGACCGGGATGTAGGCCTCTGGCTGATAGTAGTCGTAATAGCTGATGAAATATTCGACCGCGTTATTCGGAAAAAATTCACGCAGCTCGTTGCAGAGCTGCGCCGCCAGCGTTTTGTTGTGGGCCAGCAGCAGCGTCGGCTTGCCAATCTGGTCAATCACGCGGGCAATGGTATGGGTTTTGCCGGTGCCGGTCGCACCCAGCAGCGTCTGGTAAGGTTTGCCCTGCTTGAGAAACTGCTTGAGCTGCTGAATCGCCTTGGGCTGGTCGCCGGTGGGCTCAAAGGGGGCCTGAATGTCAAATTTGCTCATGGGTGGGGCGCGATCGCAGATGTGCTGATAATGGCCTATTTGAAAATCTTAAAAGCAATCTCTGAAATCTGCAGGACAGGCTATCCGCAACTGTGCCAGTTTATTGTGCCAGTCTAGATTCTGGAAAAACGTTACAAGCGAGCGCTCGGGCTTTCCTTAGCATAGAAATAGACCCTAACGGCTAGAGTGTGGCAATGAATCGGAAATTTTTCAGTATTGCGCTAGTGTTTGGCCTGCTGAGCGGCTGCGGTGCTCAGACAGAGCCTCCTACCGTATCAGTTTCAGAAAATAATACTACGCCTGAGACGACCGGCAACGCTGCCAACTGTCCTGCTCCGGACGAATCATTAGCAGCGCTGCAGCAGCCTGAAAATGGGCTGGTCTTCGAGCAGCTGAATTTTCGACCCGAGACCGCTGCAGCCACAGACGACACCGTTGCGTTTGAAAACGATCTCTATCGCTTTGTCTTCTGTCGGGCTGACCAGACCTGGAGCGTGCTTGCCAGTGACGCGGCTGCCGATCCTGAGATTGACTACGACGCGATGATAGCCCAGATAGCCGATCCAGACTACGAGGCGATTGAGCTAGCCGACGAAACCTACGAGGCGCGGGTGCGGCTAGAGGCCGAGTGGCTGAGCAACCCCAGTACGGCAGCACCGCCTGATCCAGATGCAGAAAAAGTCGTTTTCGAGCTGATTAAGCCGGGTGACACTGAGCCAACAGCGACCGTGCTCTACACGCTGGCCGATTTAGAAGCCAAAGGCTTTGGCGCTAGCTTAGGGCCGCCGCAGATCAGCCGCGCGCTAGCCTATGACGGGTCGCTCTGGTGGGCGATTACCTTTGAGCAAGGAGAAGGCAACAGCGGCATTGCAACCGTGGTGCAGTATCAGCCTGAGTCAGACCAGATGACGCTATGGCAGCCAGAGGCCCTAGGCTCCACCCAAATTACCGATATGGCGCTCACCGGCACTGGCGATGATCTAACGCTGTGGCTGGGCACGCAGTTCGCTGGCGAGGGCAATCCCTACCTACCAGCAGCAGGTTTAGTTGCCTATACACCTAGCACAGAGACGGTTGCAACCTATTCAGTGCACAACAGTCCACTGATTGGGGCGATTCCCGCGCAGCTGCTGCGGCTGGAGGACAGCCTGTGGATTGGTACGGGCAACGGCGCCTGCGAGGTGCAGTGGCAAACGATTGACGAGGCCGACAGCTGGGACTGCTGGCGCTTTACGGCGATGGCGGCGGTGCCCGATGAGGGTGTGCCGCTATATGAGAGCCTGCTGGCAGAAGCGGCGGCCACTATGCTAGAAGCGGAGTCAGTCGAGGTGCTGTGGGCGGCAGATACCGTCTTAGAATCAGAGACCGGCGAGCCGCGCTATGAGGTGCGCTATCCCGAAGGCTTTGAGCTGACGGTAGATCTCGGCGCTCAGCGCTACGAGCAGGGCTCTCTCTACAACGATGCGGTGCCAGCGAATTTTTACTGGCCGGGGACCGACTGGCACTGGAGCGGCAGCCGGTTTGAGCGATCGCAAGATGAAGTGGCCGAAAATCACTTTGGCGGTGGACCGCAGGGCATCGGGCCAGCTGACTACGTGGGCTACGTCAGCGACTGGAACGCGATTCGCGGCGATCTAGAGCTGCTGGAGCTAACGTCTAATGAGACGCAGGTGCGCTATTTTTCTGGCTGGGTGGATACGGAGGCGCTAGCACCCTATCCAACCGTGGTTGAAGCGGAGCAGCCCGAGCAGCGCGCGCCGAATCCGCTGGAGCCGATCAAGCAGACGCTGGAGCCGACCGATCCGTTTTCGGAGGCGGGGTAGGTTTGGCGGCGTCGAATCTGCCCTCTCGGATTACGGACGATCTTTGGCTGTCGCTTCTGGATTGCTCTCATGACTGGCTTTCAGACTGGCTATCAAACCGACCTAGCCTATATTCACGATGCTGGATTCAGCGGCTACGTACTGGGTGCGCTGCCCGGCATTTTGGAAATTCTCGATGACTGCTGTAGTCCTGGCGATCGAGTAGTTGATTTAGGCTGCGGTGGCGGTCTCTCAACGCAGCGATTTGTTAAAGCGGGCTATCAGGTACTGGGCATTGATATTTCCCCGGCTATGATTGACCTGGCTCAGCAGCGGGTGCCAGCGGCTAACTTTCAAGTTGGGTCGTGCCTTAAGGTGAAGCTGCCGACCTGTCGGGCAGTGGTGGCAATTGGAGAATGTCTCAACTACTGTTTGGATCCTGATAGCAGCGCCGAGACCTTACAGCTGTTCTTGCAAAACGTCTATGCAGCACTCAAGCCGGGCGGCTGCCTAATTTTTGACTTGCTAGAGCCCAGTCCCGACCAGGTAGATCAGGTGATTAAAGGGTTTACGGAAGGAGAAGGCTGGCTCGTTCTCTATGAGAAAAGTGAGGACCGTTCGCAGCTGCTGACGCGACGCATCATTACCTTTCGCCAGGTAGGTGAGGCTTACCGGCGCAGCGATGAAACGCATCGACAGCAGCTGTATCACTCCGCTGAGGTAGAAAGCTGGCTGAGCCAGGCCGGTTTTGAGGTAAACAGCTCGAATAGCTATGGAACTTTTCAATTACCATCGGCACATCGTGCTTTCGTAGCCCGTAAACGGTAGTCATTTCACGGTGCGCATTCGATGCCGTGGTATGTGTGCTACTGCGCTACTGCATGAACGACTGCTCAGCGGGTGCAGCGGCAGTCAGCACCTGAGTCAGACTTTGGCTATTGACCATTCTGCGATAGTCGCCTGGGGTGATTGCGGTCCAGCGGCGAAAGGCTCGGGTAAAGGCGCTGTTTTCTGAAAAGCCCAGCAAAAAGGCAATCTCGCTGGCGGTCAGCTGGGTTTCTTGCAGATATTGAAAGGCCAGCTCGCGGCGAATGTCGTCTAGCACCTGCTGAAAAGAGGTGCCGGCTTGCTGCAGCTTGCGCTGCAGGGTGCGGGAAGAGTAGCCCAGTTTGGCTGCGATCGCATCTAGCTTTGG
>JAAHIA010000269.1 GCA_010671975.1 Leptolyngbya sp. SIO4C1
GGACGCCGAAGCCGTGTCACAGGCGATCAAGACCGCCTTCGAAGACCTGCTGGACACCACGCGGCCCATCGACTTCCGCGGGCAGGACCTCAAGCTCACCGCCGCGGCCGGCCTGGTCGAACGCATCTCGCAGCCCGCGCAGGTAAAGCTGCTAGCTGCTGCCCCACAGCTACCCCCGCGTCAGCCGCCCATTCGCTTTCGACGGCAAATTCCTACTGCCTGGTTAGAGATGACGCTCACTGAAGGTAAAAATCGCCAGGTTCGACGAATGACGGCGGCAGTTGGGTTTCCCACCCTGCGGCTGGTCAGAGCTGCGATCGCCCACCTGCGTCTGACGGGGCTCAGCCCGGGTGAATGGCGCTACCTACATCGCTCTGAGCGCCAGCAGCTGCTGCTGCTACTCAGGCCGCAGCGCGCTCCTGCAAATCGCCCAAAGCGGCGCTGAGTCAGCCCGGTTAGACGCTAAAGTGTTTAACCTCACCGCACAAACTAGGTAGAACCGCTATGCTAGGTAAACGCGGGCTGCTGGTATTGGCTAGTCTGTCTCTGCTGGGTAAGTGTGTCTAGCAGGGCTGCTGGTAGACATCATTGAAAATAATATTGGGACTTTATTGAATTTATTGAACTCACTGTGCCAGCTATCGCGGTAGTACATAAAAGCTTAAAAGTTCTAAGCTTCGGACATGAAGCCTTTATCAAGTCTAATTTAAGTTAGCGGAATTGCTCGGATCTATTCGCCAAGATGATTTTGTGAGTAAGACCGGGAACACTGCCTTCATCAATATCAGTGATTGAATCTATCGATAATTGGATTTGGCCTCAGGGCTTAACTCAGTGCAGCCTCCCCCGATTGGCGGCAGAGGCTCATTTAGACGGCATTGGGTTGAGTAAACTCGACCCGTATCGGAATATCTAGCTATTGGCCTTAAACGGCTACAGCAACTATGGTGGTTTGTTCTCATTGTCAGTTTGAAAATCCGGGCGTCAATAAGTTCTGTCAGCAGTGCGGCGCACCGCTGAAGCTGCTTTTGGCAAGAATCAGCTCAGTTCAGGCTGATCCGGTCTCGGCTGAGGCAGTGCAAACTAGTGCAACTAGAGAACCCAGCGAATCGGTCGGCCTGTCGCCGCTGAAGCCAGCGATCGCGGCTGCCAAAGGAGATTATCTCGATGCCGAGCAGCGCTATCAGCTGCAAGAAACCTTGGATTTGAGCCAGCCGCAGGTTGAGGTGCAGGTGCTAGACACTCAGCCCGACGAGCCCATCAGCCCACCGCTAAGCGAGCTCCGCTCCGGTGAAGCGCCCATTAACCGCGCCGATTTGCCTGAGCTAATTCCTGCAGAAGCCTATCCCTATCTGGTGCTACAGGATCGCTTTTTCCCGTCAATTCCTGAGCTGCAAGATGCCTGGCTCGCCGGTGGCTACAGCGTCATCCTGATTGAAGATCGCAGCGATCTGCCGGCGCTGGCTACCGTCTGGCAGCAGGCCAGCCTCGATCCGCTACAGCAGCTTCACTGTTTCTACTTAATGAGCGAGCTGTGGGAGATGCTGCTGCCGTATCACGGTCAGGGCAGTTTGCTGAAGCTGGGCAACCTCTGCATTGATGAAGATCAAATTTTCTGTCTGCGGCGAATTGAGCGCACGGCTAACCGCTCTGCCCACACGCTACAAGACTTGGGGCTGCTATGGCAGGCGCTGCTACAGTCGAGTAGCGAGCCGCTGGCACCGCTGGTAGCGCTAGCCAACCTGGTGACTGCCGGTGAAATCAATCAGATTGAAGCCCTTAAGTCAGAGCTGATTGCCCTAGCCGATAGCCTGCAGACCAACGAAGCAGAGCGCGAATCATTTTTCAATCTAGAGAGCGATCTGCCAGATTTTTCTGAGGCAGAAGCGCTCAAGCCAGAAGATTTCGTCGAAGGTGAGCTAGAGCTTGAAGAAAATCCAGATCTGCCCACCATTGCTCTGCCGATGAAGCTGATTGGGCTCGAAGAGGCCGGTCAGACCCACGTTGGGCAGCAGCGCGAGCACAATGAAGACAACTATCTCATTCAGTCGCAGATATCTAAGCAGGAAGGGATAGGCTGTCAGACCATGGAGGCTCGCTGCCTCTACGTGCTGTGCGACGGCATGGGAGGGCACGCGGGGGGCGAAGTGGCGAGCCGACTGGCGGTCGAAACGCTCAGCGCCTACTTTAGTGAGCATTGGTCTACCGAACTGCCAGAAGAGTGGCAGCTACGAGAAGCAATCGCGCAGGCCAACCAAAAGATCTATGAAATGAATGAGGTCGAAGCCCGCTCAGGCAGCGCTCGCATGGGCACTACGCTAGTAATGCTGCTAGTGGATAACGCGCGAGCCGTGGCCGCTCATGTGGGCGACAGTCGACTATATCGCTACACGCGACGGCTCGACCTGCAGCAGCTCACCGTTGACCATGAAGTTGGCCAGCGCGAGATCCAGCGCGGCGTTGAACCGGCGATTGCCTATGCGCGCCCAGACGCCTATCAGCTAACTCAGGCGCTGGGTCCACGTGATCAGGCCGAAATTGATCCGAGCATTACCTATCTAGAGTTCAACGAGGATACGCTGCTGCTACTGTGCTCAGACGGGCTCAGCGATCGCGATCTGCTAGAGGAAAACTGCGACAGCCACATTTCGCCAATGCTGCGCGGTTCAGATAGCTTAGACGCTGGCGTCAGCAACCTCATTGAGCTAGCCAATGAAATCAACGGCCACGACAACATTACTGCGATCGCGCTCAAGCTCAGAGTTAAACCTGACTTAGATAAAATGCAGCTGAAGCAAACGATGCCGCCTAGCTAGCGCCGTGCTGAGCCTGAGATTTTGGTCAGAAAAGACGTGGCGTAGGGGGTGACGCGGAGATTGCCCACTGGTAGAACTCTCTGCGTCTCCCTATGTCGCCCTTACTGGCAAACTTAGGCTTGACAGCTTAGGAATTGGCTCGAAAATGAAATACCTGCAGCTCCCCTGCTAGCAGCTAGGCGGAACAGTTGACCTATGGCGGCTTTTGCTATTTTTGATATTTAATTTTTGGTGTTTGATTTACTCGTCTTCCCAGCTCTCGACAGCTAGCAGATCGCTGATTGGATCTTGCATCGAAAACTCGAAATCTTCGAGCTCCTGCTTCCAATAGGCCCAGCTGTCATTGAACAGGAAGGCAATTTTCCACAGGCGGTCAGCTGGCTGAATCACTTTCGAATCCACAAGCGATTGCACCTGACGCTGAAACTTAGCCATCGGATGAACCGTCGACTGTTGAAGCATCGTCTTGGTCATAAAACACTAATTCAATTTTGCAAAGACTGTTCGTTAGCTAATCGATGATCAAATGCTAGATGCGCGAACTATCTTGGCAGCCCACAGCCGCGACGCTATTTGCGAGCTACGGACTGTCATACTGTCATAAGGACATAGCATAGCACAGTGTTCCGGAAAACGCGCAACCGCTAGCTAAATATTGAGCTCGCTGCGCTCAACCTAGACCGTCATAGGAGTCGCAACAGCCGCCTATACTAATCTGCGGCAATGCTCGCTAAGATGGAGCTTAAACCCTGCTACTAGGCTTAACAGCGCTTCTATGGTTGCTTCGCAAACTGAATCAGAGAAACTCCACCTGCCCAAGACGGCCGAATCTGAGCAGCTCAAGCAGATTCGCCATACGTTCTCGCACGTCATGGCAATGGCGGTGCAAAGGCTGTTTCCTAAGGCGCAGGTCACGATTGGCCCTTGGATTGACTATGGGTTTTACTACGACTTTGATAACCCTGAGCCCTTCACTGAAAAAGATCTTAAGGCCATCAAAAAAGAAATGGTCAAAATTATTAAGCAGGGGCTGCCGATAACCCGAGAGGAAGTCAGCCGCACTGAGGCTAAGCAGCGGATTGAGTCGCTTGGCGAACCCTACAAGCTAGAGATTTTAGAAGATCTAAAAGAGCCGATCACGATTTACCACCTTGGCGATCAGTGGTGGGATCTCTGCGCAGGGCCGCACGTCAGCTCTACCAAAGATCTTAACCCCAAAGCCTTTGACCTAGAGAACGTAGCTGGGGCCTACTGGCGCGGTGATGAAAGCCGGGCGCAGCTGCAGCGCATCTATGGCACCGCCTGGGAAACGCCTGAGCAGCTAGCAGAGTATCAGCGGCGGCGCGAAGAGGCCAAGCAGCGCGACCATCGCAAGCTAGGAAAAGAGCTGGGGCTGTTTGTCTTTGCCGATGAGGTCGGACCGGGGCTGCCGCTGTGGACGCCCAAAGGTACAGTGCTGCGCTCAACGCTAGAAGATTTTCTTAAGCAGGAGCAGATTAAGCGCGGCTATTTACCGGTGGTGACGCCCCACATTGCCCGCATTGACCTGTTTAAGACCTCGGGCCACTGGCAGAAGTACAAAGAAGATATGTTCCCGATGATGGCGGATGACGAAGCCGATCGCTCCAATGAGCTCGGCTTTGTGATGAAGCCGATGAACTGCCCGTTCCACATTCAGATCTATAAAAGCGAGCTGCGATCATACCGCGAGCTGCCGATTCGCCTAGCTGAATTTGGTACCGTCTACCGCTACGAGCAGTCAGGCGAGCTGGGCGGCTTAACCCGGGTGCGCGGCTTTACCGTCGACGATGCGCATCTTTTCGTTACGCCCGAGCAGCTAGATGACGAGTTCCTTAAGGTGGTGGATTTGATTCTAGCGGTGTTCCAAAGCCTGCAGCTGCAAACCTTCAAAGCGCGGCTGAGCTTTCGTGACCCCGATTCAGATAAATACATTGGCTCAGATGAGGTTTGGGAAAAGTCGCAAAATGCCATTCGTCGCGCCGTTGAAACACTGGGCATGGAGCACTTCGAGGGCATTGGCGAGGCCGCTTTTTACGGTCCCAAGCTCGACTTCATCTTTACGGACGTCCTGGGCCGCGAATGGCAGCTGGGTACGGTACAGGTCGACTACAACCTGCCGCAGCGATTTGATCTAGAGTACGTGGCTGAAGACGGCTCGCGGCAGCGGCCGGTGATGATTCACCGCGCTCCGTTTGGCTCACTGGAGCGACTGATTGGCATCCTGATTGAAGAATATGCTGGCGATTTTCCGCTATGGCTAGCCCCGGAGCAGGTGCGGTTGCTGCCAGTAACGGCCGAGCAGGTAAGCTTTGCGCAGCAGGTGGCCACTCAGCTGCAGCAGGCGGGTTTGCGCGCCACCGTCGACAGCGGCGGCGATCGATTGGGCAAAATGATTCGCAATGCTGAAAAGGCTAAAACCCCCGTCATGGCAGTGATTGGGGCGAAAGAGCTAGCGACGAATACGCTGAGCATTCGTACTCGGGCTGACGGTGACTTAGGTGCGATCGCGGTGTCTGAGGTGCTCGATCGGCTGACGCGGGCCATTGCGAATCACAGCAACTTCTAGCGCCGCCATGCCAACAACTGCCACCGTTACGGTGCCCGCCACAACCGCAAATATCGGGCCAGGGTTTGACTGTCTAGGGGCGGCGCTCACGCTGTCCAACCGCTTTATTCTGACGCCAAGCCAGCAGCTGCAAATTACCGTTTCGGGTCGAGAGGCCCAGCGGGTCAGCCGCAGCGAAAACAACCTGGCCTATCGCGCCTTTGCTGCGCTCTATCAAAAGCTGGGGCAGCCGCCGCCGCCCATACGGCTTGCGATTGAGCTGTTGGTGCCGCTGTCGCGCGGGCTAGGGAGTTCTTCAACCGCAATTGTGGGGGGCCTGGTTGGGGCCAATCTGCTGGCCGGTTCGCCCTTTGATCAGGCCGCTTTGGCGGCGCTAGCTACCGAGCTAGAAGGCCATCCTGACAATGTTGTGCCGGCGCTGCTGGGCGGCTGCCGCCTGACAGCCACTGACGGTGGCCACAGCACCCTCTGTCCAGTTGACTGGCATCGCTCGGTAGTGCCGATCGTGGCAATTCCTGACTTTGAGCTATCGACGGCCAAAGCGCGACAGGTGCTGCCCGAGACCTATAGCCGCGCCGACGCTATCTTCAACGCGGCACATCTAGGGCTGCTGCTACAGGGACTGGCCAGCGGTAACGGCGACTGGCTGCGAGCGGCGCTGCGCGATCGCATTCATCAGCCCTATCGACAGGCGCTAATTCCAGGCTACGAAGCCGTACAGCAGGCGGCGATTGCCGCCGGCGCTTGGGGACTGGTGATCAGCGGTGCTGGACCTACGCTGCTGGCGCTGGCTTCGTCTGACAGCACTGCTGCGGTGCAGCAGGCCATGCAGGCTGCCTGGGCCGATCAGCCCTTTGCCGTGCAGGTGATGGCGCTAGCGATCGATCAGCAGGGTACTTTGGGAACGCTGGCGATCGCAGACAGCTGAGTTTGCTACAGCAGCAAATTATAGCGACTTGCTTGACATAGGTTTACATTAATAAATCCTATGCCTCTATTTTTTTAATTAATGTGTCAGCGCCGCTTGATCGCTGAAGCCTTTACACAAAGGCAATCTTCATAAAAAGACTGTCTTTTCAGAGCACAATTGCCTTATCAAAAGTTAATTTAATTTAATATACTGGTGAACGGGCGCAATCAATAGGTATTTATCCTTATTGCAGTCTGGTACGTTCGCCTAGTGAAGTTTTCTAAAATTCTCCTCAGCCTAGACAAACGGTCCCTCTGAAGCGGCAGCTTGCGCCTCTGTCGAGTTGCGTCATGTGAATTGTAATGACTTTTGAACACTTTCCGTGGCTGACTACGCTGGTAATTTTTCCGCTGCTAGCGTCGTTTGTCATTCCGCTGATTCCCGAAGAAAAACCAGCCTGGATTCGTAACTATACGCTAGGAGTTAGCCTGAGCGAACTAGGCTTAATTTTGTATACTTTTTCCCAGTTTTATGATCTGCGAGCCTCGGGTCTGCAGCTGGTTGACAACTTTGAATGGGCACCGCAGATAGGCCTCACCTGGTCGCTAGATCGGAAGAGCCGTCGTAGAATG
>JAAHIA010000027.1 GCA_010671975.1 Leptolyngbya sp. SIO4C1
TGCTGGTGTTTTGAATGCGATCACATTATCTTGAGTCATGGTGTATTCCTTTGTCTGGTCTTTTTCTCTTCCAGAAGGATACGCCTTTTTTTGTGCCTCCCTCGTACACCACTTTTGGTTATAGCTCGGTAGAGCAGTTGCAGTACTGGGTGCGCTTGCTATCGGGCTTAGCAGCTGTATGCCAGACCTACAGGCAACCTCAGCAGAGACTGGTAGCCAGCCAGCGGTAGCGCAGTCAGCTGATCAGCCGTCGGCACAAGCCGCCGCCTCTTTATTTCACGTCAACGCGGATGAACAGGGACGCGCCTTGAAAGGGTACGACCCTGTGGCCTACTTCACGACTGGTCAAGCCGTTCGAGGTAAGGTTGAGCATCGCTTTATCTGGAACGGTATTGAATGGCTGTTTGCGACTGCGGAGCATCGCAGTCAATTTGCTCAAGCCCCTGAGCGATATGCCCCTGCAAACGGCGGGTACTGTACGTTTGGCGTTGTCCTAGGCAAAAAGCTCGACGGCGATCCAGAAGTTTGGTCAATTTTAGACGGCTATCTCTATGTTTTTCTGAATGAAGAGGTGCGCGATAAATTTCTGCAAGATCAGGCGGGCAACCTGGCTAGAGTTGCCAAAAACTGGCCTCAAATTGCGGATAAAGCGCCTGAACATTTAGAATAGCTCACCTGTTATTGCTAGCTTTCGACACTCATGGAGGAGTTCACTGAGAGTTAATTAGCCTTTATCCGCACTGAACTGTAGCATGTGGTCGCTTCAGCGGTTTAGCCGCAGGAATACTCTATTATTCCAGTTTTCAGTGCTAGCAGTGATTGCGCTGCTAGTGACAACTGGGTCAGCGCTGGTTGACTTTCGTAGTCAGGCAAAAACCAGCGCCATTTTAGAAAAGCAACGCAATTTGCTGTCAATCAAGAGTCAGCTAGATGAGATTCAGCGCGAGGTGCTGCTAGCGCGAATTGATGAATCTCAAATGATCAGCTTGAGAAGGCCCTTTCTTTACCAAACTTTCTCAGAGCGGATGGACAAGGTGCGATTGGAATCTAAAAGCCTGATTATTAGTTCTCAAAATCAGGAGATCTCTGACGCATTGGCCGTCATGTTAAAAGTTTTGGACAGGTATGAAGGATCTGTTCGAGCAACGGCCGCTGTTCAACAGCGGATTGGTCCTGGCGAAGTTGAAGGTATCTTATTTGAACTGCAGCGATTAGAAAACGAAATTCAGCGCTATCTAGCCGAGACTGGCCAGCTAGAGCTAATTGCCCGATTTATTCAGCTTCAGCTGTATGAAAAGGACTTTAGTAATACGCTGAATATGAAACTGGCCGATCAGCTAGAGCAGCAGATTGATGAGCTAAATCAGGCGGTTCAAATAGCCGCTATCTCTCCTGAGTCAAAGCAGCGTTTACTAGCAGAGGTCAGCCGCTATCAAGAATTAGCTGCAGCTTTGATCGAAAGCACGCTAGAGCTGCAGCTGATGATTGCGCAAAACCAGCTGCAGTATGAGCAAATTTCGCCTGTTATTGCTGAAAACCAGCAAAAAATTGATGCTTCCTTGAGCTCAATTTCTGATCAGCTCTCACAGGTTCGCCGGGACTATGTCGTTCGGACGATTGCCATTTTTGGGAGTGGATTTATTGTCCTCGCCAGCGTTACTTTTTTTCAGATTCGCAGCGCTCAGGCGCTGGCTGCTCGGCTGCAGATGCTGGCTCGACAAATGCGCGAATTTGCGGCGGGTAACTTTACTAAGATCGATCAGTCGCTGAGCGACTCAGACGAAGTCGGCATGGTCTCTCAAACCTTTTTGGCCATGGCCGATCAGATCCAAGCGCAGATTGACCTAATTCGACAAGAGCGCGAAAAGGCTGAGGCTGCAAATCAAGCCAAATCTCAGTTTTTAGCCAACATGAGTCATGAAATTCGCACGCCGATGAACGGGGTGATTGGCATGACCAGCCTGCTGCTAGAGACAGCGCTAACGCGAGAGCAGTACGACTGTGTTCAAACTATTCGCAACAGCGGAGCGCTGCTATCGGCGGTTATCAACGATGTCTTAGATTTTTCAAAAATTGAGTCTGGCAACATGACCCTCGAACGTCAGCCCTTTGAGCTGAGGGTTTGCCTCGAAGAAGCGCTCGATGTCCTAGTGGTTAAAGCGGCAGAAAAAGAGCTAGAGCTGCTCTGCTTCATCCATGATGACGTGCCTGCTTTTATCCAGGGTGACATCACTCGACTGAGACAGATCTTGGTCAATCTGATTGGCAACGCTGTCAAGTTTACTGAGGTTGGCGAAGTGCTTTTAACGGTCGAACTCTGCACTGTCGTCGACCATATTGCCGAGCTGAAGTTTGCGATCGCAGATACCGGCATTGGGGTCTCAGCTCAAAATCTGTCAAAGCTGTTTAAGGTATTTTCTCAAGGGGACGCTTCAACCACGCGAAAGTACGGTGGGACCGGGCTCGGGCTAGCGATTTGTAAGCAGCTCGCAGAGCTGATGGGCGGTCGCATCTGGGTTGAAAGCCAGCTAGATCGAGGCTCTACGTTTTACTTCACCATTCAGGTGCCGGTAGCCGCAACTCAGCCAAGGCGCTACTGCTCGACGCCCGTACCGACGCTTGAAAATAAGCGAATTTTAATTGCAGACAGCAATGCCACGCATCGGCGCATTCTCAAGCAGCAGTGTCGTAGCTGGGGAATGGAGCCCTGCTTAGCGATCTCGGGCCAGCAGGTCTTAGACCAGATTTGCCACGGTGAAAAGTTCGACTTGGCACTGCTTGAGCGGCGGCTGCTAGATACTGAAGCGCTGCAGCTGGTGCAAAAAATTGCCCAGCGCAAAACTCAGCAGGCGTTGCCGCTCATTCTGCTCCATGCCAGCAGCCGCTTTGAAGAGATGAGCGAACTCTCGATTGGCGTTTTATCAAAGCCAGTCAAGCAGTCCGCGCTCTACGACGCGCTGGTCTCAGCTTGCTCGGGTGACGGGCAACTGTCGGAGCGCAAGGTTAGAAGCCAGCATGTTGGCATCAGTGAGCTGGCAGCCCAATATCCGCTGCGAATCTTAGTTGCAGAAGATAACCCCATCAATCAAAAGATTGCGCTCAAAGTGCTGTCTAAGTTTGGCTACTCGGGCGAGGTGGTAGCGAATGGTCTAGAAGCTATCGAAGCCCTGAAGCACAGAGCGTACGACGTCATTTTCATGGATGTGCAAATGCCTAAAATGGACGGCTTAGAAGCCACTCAGCAGATTATTGAGCGCTGGGGCGAGGCTCGGCCCCATATCGTGGCGATGACGGCCAACGCCATGCAGCAGGACAAAGAGGCCTGCCTCGCCGCCGGGATGGATGCCTACATCAGTAAACCTTTCTCGCTGATAGACTTTCAGACTGTTCTGGTCAATCTCTGGCAGCAGGACCGGTCGCAAAACCAGGTCCACAAGATGGCACAATAGGGAGCAGAGCGACGTTATAGGGAAATAACCATGCTGAGACGACTAGCGGCAGTGCTTTTAGTGGCGATCGCAGCTCTGAGCCTGCAGGGATGCATTTCGGCAGGGAGCGGGCTCAAAAGCTATGCCAACACCTATCAGGGCTACCAGTTTATGTACCCAACCGGCTGGGTGGAAATCAAAGCTGGTGAAGGCCCGGACGTGGTCTTTCACGACATTATTGAGCCAACCGATAACGTCAGCGTGGTGATTAGCCCCGTAGCAGAAGGCAAAACGCTGGCAGATTTGGGCGGCCCAACCGAAGTCGGCTACAAGCTGTCAAAAAGCATTACGGCCATGACCGATAGCGATCGCAACGTCGAGCTGGTCAACGCTCAGGCCATCGACGCCGATGAAGGCAAGACCTACTATATTCTCGAGTACGTTGCCGACCTGCCCTCTGGCGTACGTCACAACTTAGCCAGTGCCATTGTCCGACGCGGTCAGCTCTATACCTTTAATGCCTCAGTCCCCGAAGCGCGCTGGGAAAAAGTCGAAGACCTGCTAAAGCAGTCGGTCGCCTCTTTCTCAGTCTATTAGGTTCGCTGTGTATTAAGTCCACCTGTGTATTAAGTCCACCGTATTAGCTCCACCGTATTAGGTCTACTGTATTAGGCATGTCTCAGCCGCAGTTTGTACTGGCCTCTGCCTCGCCCGCCCGGCGGCAGCTGCTGATCAATGCCGGCATTCAGCCCTTTGTCTGCCCCAGCAAGTTTGACGAAGATCAGATTCAGCTGACGGAACCGGCGGCGCTGGTCAAAGCCCTTTCGCGCAGTAAGGCAGAGACCGTTGCACCGCAGTTTCAGCATGCGGTGGTGCTCGGCTGCGACTCAGTGCTCGCTCTCGATGGGGTCATCTACGGCAAGCCCGAAACGCCAGAGGCCGCTGTACAGCGCTGGCAGCAGATGCGCGGTCGGGTAGCCGAGCTGCACACCGGCCATACGCTAGTCGCACCGCAGCAGGTTAGGACAGTTGTGCGATCGCAGGTCACCCGCGTTTTCTTTGCCCAGATTCCCGATCGACAAATTGACGCCTACGTCGCCACCGGCGAACCGATGAACTGCGCCGGCGCTTTCACAATTGACGGTAAAGGCAGCCTCTTCGTTGAAAAACTTGAAGGCTGCCATACTAACGTGATTGGGCTAAGCATGCCGCTGCTGCGCCAGATGCTAGAGGAGCTAGGCTATAGCGCTACAGATTTTTGGTAGGTTTAAACGCTGTCCTCCATTTTTCCCTAGAGCCTCGGCGCTACTTCCCAGGGGCGATAGCCAGAACGGATGCAGCGAGTTAGGGTTTCATCAGCGTCGAGCTCGGCGGCGTCACTGAGGTCGATGACGCAGGTAGCGTAGCGCTCAGGCAGCAGGCTGCGACCGCAGTATTCTAGAGCAAGGGGTCTAGGCTCTAAGAGTAAGCTGTCGTGAATGTCGATAGTACAGTCAGCGACCTGAGTGGGCTGACGAGAGCGCTGACAGACGCTGAGCGCATCAGCGGCGGCAATGCCGGTAAAGTCAGCCACGTCAAGAACGCAGGCGCCTAGCGCTTCGGGATAGCGGGATGAGCTACAGGCAGCGGCGGCGGCACTGACGTCGATCTCCGCCTCGAGCAGATCGGCAGTGCAGGCAAAAAAGTTATCGTCTGAAAAAGCATCGTTTGCGGCGGCAGCGGGCAAAGCTAGCAGCGCTAGCGTGCTGACCATAGACATTGGTAGCAGCGGCCACCGGATGCGATCGCAAATCGGTTGAAAATTACGCATGGCAACAAAAAATAAAGTCACACTAAGAATGCTGAAGATTTTAGAATTTAATTACACCCACAAAACCCGTTCGCTAAGGGCTTTTCAATAGTGTCTAGTTTACTGCTTTCTTAAAGTGAAGGCATTTCCTTTGCAGTCCGGTTCTAATTTACAGTGAATAGAGTGACATGACCGATACGTGCGATCTAGAGGGTATTTAGTATGCATCTGAGTGACATAACTCACCCGAACCAGTTGCATGGCCTTTCAATTCATCAGTTAGAAGAAGTTGCTCGCCAAATTCGCGAGAAGCATTTGCAAACTGTCGCGACCAGCGGCGGACACCTTGGACCCGGTCTAGGCGTGGTAGAGCTGACGCTAGGGCTTTATCAAACGCTTGATCTCGACCGCGACAAGGTAATTTGGGACGTCGGCCACCAGGCCTATCCGCACAAGCTGATCACTGGACGCTACAACGATTTTCATACGCTACGGCAAAAGGACGGCGTCGCGGGCTACCTCAAGCGCGGTGAGAACCCCTTTGATCACTTCGGCGCGGGTCATGCTTCGACCAGTATTTCGGCCGCGCTGGGCATGGCGATCGCGCGTGACCTGCAGGGCGACAACTACAAAGTCGCGGCGATTATCGGCGACGGCGCGCTGACGGGCGGCATGGCGCTAGAGGCCATCAACCACGCTGGGCATCTGCCGAATACGAATTTGCTGGTGGTGCTAAACGACAACGAAATGTCGATTTCACCCAACGTCGGGGCGATTCCGCGCTACCTCAATAAGATGCGGCTGAGCCCGCCGATGCAGTTTTTGACGGATAACCTCGAAGAGCAGTTTAAGCATCTACCGTTTGTGGGTGAGTCGCTCTCGCCCGAGCTTAGCCGCGTCAAGGAAGGTATGAAGCGGCTGGCAGTGCCTAAGGTGGGGGCCGTGTTTGAGGAGCTGGGCTTTACCTACATGGGGCCGGTGGATGGTCATAACCTAGCTGAGCTGATTGCCACCTTCCGCGAGGCGCATAAGCATCCGGGGCCGGTGCTGGTGCATGTCGCCACGACAAAGGGCAAGGGCTACGAAATTGCTGAGAAAGATCAGGTTGGCTACCATGCCCAGTCGCCGTTTAATCTGGCAACCGGCAAAAAAGTGCCCTCTTCCAAGCCGAAGCCGCCTGGCTACTCGAAGGTCTTTGCTGAGACGCTGATCACCCTGGCACAGGACAATCCTAAAATTGTCGGCATCACTGCTGCGATGGCAACCGGCACCGGGCTAGATAAGCTGCAGGCCAAGCTGCCCAAGCAGTACATTGACGTGGGCATTGCCGAGCAGCACGCTGTGACGCTGGCAGCCGGTATGGCCTGCGAGGGAATGCGTCCGGTGGCGGCAATCTACTCTACCTTCTTACAGCGTGCCTTCGACCAGATTGTGCACGATGTCTGCATTCAGAAGCTGCCAGTCTTTTTCTGCCTAGATCGAGCTGGCATCGTCGGCGCAGATGGCCCGACTCACCAGGGCATGTACGATATTGCCTACCTGCGCAGCATTCCGAACATGGTGGTGATGGCCCCGAAGGATGAGGCTGAGCTGCAGCGCATGGTCGTCACCGGCATCAACCACACCAAAGGACCGATTGCGATGCGCTACCCGCGCGGCAGCGGCTACGGCGTGCCGCTGGCCGATGAAGGCTGGGAAGCAATTCCGATTGGACAGGCCGAGGTGCTGCGTCAGGGCGATGACGTGCTGCTGATTGGCTACGGTGCGATGGTCTACCCAGCGATGCAGACGGCAGAGATCTTGGGCGAGCACGGCGTGGAAGCGACCGTGATCAATGCTCGCTTTGTGAAACCGCTGGATTTGGATACCATTCTGCCTCGGGCTGAGAAGATTGGCCGCATAGTGACGTTTGAAGAAGGCTGCTTGATGGGCGGCTTTGGCACTGCCGTGGCGGAGGCGCTGCTCGACCATCAGGTGCAGGTGCCGCTGCTGCGGCTCGGCGTCCCCGACGTGCTAGTCGACCACGCTACGCCGGATCAGTCTAAGGCCGCGCTAGGGCTGACGCCGCCGCAGATGGTGGATACGATTTTGCAACGCTTTAGTTTGGGAGAGCGCGATCGCGAACTAGCCGAGCTAGGCTAGCATACTCATGCCTCAAAGTCCCCCAGCATTGGGGAATTTAGGGGGCCAACTCAAAGTCCCCCAGCATTAGGGGATTAGGGGCCAACTCAAAGTCCTCGGGCGACAGAGCTTGAGGACTTTTGCTGTCGATGGGTGGGCAGCCGCGAGGGTGCGATCGCGCGCATGCGCCGGCTGCGTTTGCGCCTGAGCCAGCGGTTGGCGAGCTGGCCAACGCTGCGATAACTTGGCTGCCGCAGCTGATGCAGGTCGGCAAGGAATAGCAGAGTGCCAAGTAGCAGGCCAGCCGTGCCTAGGACAAACAGACCTAGGGCTGCGAAGACGAGCGCATTGAAGGGGAGGAGCGATCGCAGCGCTAGCGTTAGCAGGCTGACTAAAAACACAATCCAGCTGTAGTAAAACATCACGGTGCCGCGCTGGGCGGAGCGATGGCAATAGCGCATTTGCTGGCGACGCTGACGTAGCTGTCGCAGCTGTGGTTTATTGAGCCCTGTGCAGTATTGCTGGGCAATTAGCGTCAGCTCTCGCGAGAGGGCGATTTGCCGCAGCCAGGCTGCACCGAGCAGCAGCGTTGCTAGCAGCAGCATGATGATGGAATTGAGGATTAGTAGGATTAGCTGCCCAGATTGTACGGTGCCCATAGTTATTTTTGCTTTTATAGTCCAAATGTACTATTTATGAGGGGAAAATTTCAAGTGTTGGGGGGGTGCCGCTTGCAAAGCGGATATTCGGGGCAACCGTTGAGTATGCTGTGCAGGCTGAAGCTTACTGACGATGCTGTCAGGTAAGACTTCCATACTTTTAGATATCAGGGATTTGCTCAGAAATGAAATACCCGCAGATCGAGCTTCGACGCCGCTCAACGCTCAGAACCGTCAGGTTAAGCGCAGTCGAAACCGGGTTGATAGGGTACATTGTTTAGCCGCAGCTCCCTAAACGCTTGCTGAAGCCTGAGCCGATCTCAGCAGTTCAAAAACTTGGCATGATGCCGAATGTGATCTTCCACAAAGGTTGAAATAAAGTAGTAGCTGTGGTCATAGTCTTCCTGCATACGTAAGATCAGTGGTTGCCCAGCTTGCTCACAGGCAGCTGCGAAAACTTCTGGCAGCAGCTGTCCCTGCTTTAAGAAACTATCGCCAGTACCCTGGTCAATTAAGATAGGCCGCTCAGGATTGGCGCGGTCTTTAATCAACTCGCTAGCGTCATAGGCTTTCCAGGCGTCTTTTGCTTCGCCTAGATACTGGCTAAATGCCTTTTGTCCCCACGAGCACTGCATTGGTGCTGCAATTGGGGCAAACGCTGAAATCGATTGATACTGGCTGGGGTTGCGCAGCCCGCAAACCAGCGCGCCGTGACCGCCCATCGAGTGACCAAAGACACCTTGGCGGTCGGCTCGGGTTGGAAAATGCTGATGAACTAGCGACGGTAGCTCTTCAACGACATAGCTATACATGCGATAGTGCTTAGCCCAGGGCGGCTGCGCTGCATCCACATAAAAGCCAGCGCCCTTACCTAAATCCCACGCATCGTCGTCAGGGACCGCTTCACCGCGCGGGCTAGTGTCAGGCGCAACCAGTATGAGCCCGGCCTGAGCCGCATAGCGCTGAGCAGCCGCTTTAGTGATGAAATTTTGCTCGCTGCAGGTCAGCCCTGAGAGATAGTAGAGCACCGGAACGCGGTGCGATCGCGTCTGTGGCGGCAAATAAACGGCGAACTGCATCTCGCACTGGCACTCGCTAGACGCATGACGGTAGATGCTAACGGTGCCGTCAAAGCAGGCAGACTGATTTTGAAGAGATAGCATAGCCAATATGAAGATAAGAACAAGAATGGGCGCTCTCAGGTGGCTCTCAGGCGGCATTCAGGAGACTTGCGGCTTGCCTTTTTAGAGTGCGGCAGCGACATGTCCGTACTTTAACGGTGTTCGCTAATGCACTTTAAGATGTCACACTTGTTCCTCATTATGAAGACTTTCACACCTGTTTTAACGCTGACGCGAGCTGCGATCGCAGCCTCTCTAACGATCGGCGCAGTAGCCGCCTTAGCGAATCAGGCTGCCGCTGCTACCCTGCGCGTCACCATTGACAATCTGGCACCTGACAATGGCACCTTTTTAACGCCTGTCTGGGTAGGGTTTCACGATGGCAGCTTTGATATCTACGATCGAGATGCCTCGCTCGATCTGTTTCCCGGTAGCGAAGCCCTAGTCGAAGATGGCAATACTGAGCCGCTCTCTGAACGCTTTGCAGCAACGGTGCCGAGCGGCGTTCAAGGAACGCTGACGGGGCCAACGATCCCACCGGTTGGCCCGGGCGAGAGCACTAGCTTCACCTTTGATGTGGAGACCAGCAACCAGTACTTCAGCTACGCGTCGATGGTGATCCCCAGCAACGACGCCTTTATAGCCAACGGGAACCCGCTAGCGCATCAGGTCTTTAGCGATGACGGTAGCTTTGCTGCGGTCGACTTTATCGTTGCCGGGTCGCAGGTCCTCGACGGTGGGACCGAAGTCAACGACGAGGCAGAATTTAGTACGGCTTTCCTCGGTCAGGCCGCTCCCAATACTGGCACGGATGAAAACGACGTGGTGACGTCTCACCCTGGCTTCATCCCCGACGGACGCATTCTGACAACCACTGACTTTAACGGCCTGAATTTTACCGGGGCTGACTTCACGGCAGCAGGCTTTAACGTAGCGCGCATTCGCGTCGAAGCCGTCGACGAGGCAGAGGCCGTCCCCGAACCGGGGCTGCTGCTCGGGCTGCTGACGCTAGGCGGGAGCCTAGCTGCCCTGAGCCGTAAGCGTTTGCCGATAGGATAGCTCCTTAGGTGATAGTTCCTTAGGTACAGACATCGCAGCCGCCTTGTCCTGACGGAACTGGCCGCGACGCCATATGTTAAAAACGGGCCTGTGCGATCGCACAGGCCCGGACTGTCTAGAGAGATATCAGACCCCAAAGGGCATACATCTATGCGTAGCGACCTCAGGCAGTTGCCAAAGCAGGCGCGGCTGAGGTTTCCTGCAGACGGCCTAAAATAGCGTTGCAGTTGGTCTTGGCATCGCCGAACAGCATCTGCGTATTGTCCTTGTAGAACAGCGGGTTGCCCACGCCGGCGTAGCCGCTACCCATGCTGCGCTTCATCACGACAACGTTGCGCGCTTTCCAAACCTCTAAGACTGGCATACCGGCGATGGGGCTAGCTGGATCTTCCATCGCGCTGGGGTTAACCGTATCGTTGGCACCAATCACCAGCACCACATCGGTCTCAGAGAAATCTTCGTTGATCTCATCCATCTCCAGCACGATGTCATAGGGCACATTGGCCTCAGCCAGCAGCACATTCATGTGACCGGGCAGCCGACCGGCAACCGGATGGATACCGAAGCGTACGCTGACGCCGCGATCGCTCAGCAGCTTAGTAATTTCAGAAACCGCGTGCTGCGCCTGCGCCACGGCCATACCGTAGCCGGGGGTGATGATTACACTCTGAGCATCGCCCAGCAGCTCTACCGTTTCATCGACGTTGACCTCACTCACCGTACCACTAGCCTCGCTGCTGCCGCCGCCTTTACCCGCAGCTTGACCAAAGCCGCCTAAGATCACGCTGAAGAAGGAACGGTTCATGGCTCGGCACATGATGTAGCTCAGAATCGCACCGCTGCTGCCAACCAGCGCACCGGTCACAATCAGCAGATCGTTCGAGAGCATGAAGCCAGCTGCCGCAGCCGCCCAGCCTGAATAGCTGTTCAGCATCGAAATGACCACCGGCATGTCGGCACCGCCAATCGCGGCAACCAAATGAATGCCCAGTACCGATGCGATCGCGCTCATGGCCAGCAGCGGCACAAATCCGCCCGTGCCTTCTGCCTGCATGAAGAACACACCCAGCACGACCGTAGCGACCAGCAGCGCAATATTGAACAGATGCCGTCCGGGCAGCGTCAGCGGTTTACTGCTGATGATGGCTCGCAGCTTACCAAAGGCTACCACTGAGCCGGTAAAGGTCACCGCGCCGATAAATACGCCGATATAGATTTCAATCAGGTGAATAGTTTCTTCCACGCCGGTCAGGGTGAGGTCCGGCTGCAGATAGTTACCAACCCCCACCAGCACGGCAGCTAAACCGACAAAGCTGTGCAGAATCGCGACCAGCTCGGGCATCGAGGTCATCGCCACGCGAGACGCAACCGTTGCCCCAATCAGCACCGCCGGGATCACGGCAACTGCCAGTGTGCTATAGGCCGTTACCTGTGCGCTGAAGGCCGTTGCGACCAGCGCTAAGATCATGCCGATGATGCCATAGAGGTTGCCGCGCTTGGCGCTTTCCTGATTAGACAGGCCGCCCAGGCTAAGAATGAAGAGAACAATGGCAGCGAGATAGGCCACCGTAATGAGGTTATTAGACATAGGTTAAGTCAGAGAGTCGTTTGAAGTGAGAGAACGTGAGTCGTCTGAATCGATAGACTGCCTACTAAACTGCTTACTTGCGGAACATCTTCAGCATCCGCTGGGTAACCAGGAAGCCGCCCGAGATATTAATCGTGCCGATAAAGATTGCGATCGCGCCCAGAATCGCAGTTGGTGAGGTCCAATCACCTGAAATTTGCAGCATGCCACCGATGATGATGATGCCGCTGATCGCGTTGGTTACGCTCATCAAAGGCGTATGCAAGGACGGTGATACGTTCCAAATCACCTGCCAGCCTACAAAGCAGGCCAAGATAAACACGGTGAAATGCGACAGAAAGGAGGCCGGTGCGCTGAGGCCAACGCCAACCAGCGCCAGCGCGGCTGCGCCAATCAAAAGCGGCTTCCACGGAATCTGCACAGTCGATTTTGCCGCTGGCGTGGCTGGCTCGACGGCAGCCGGCTGCGGGGCAGGCGACGAGGGAGCCGCTGGCTTCGGGGCAGGCCAGGTGACTTCGCCTTCGTAGGTGACCAGCGCCCCGCGCACCACCTCGTCTTCGAGGTTCACCTCATATTGCTCGGCACCGCCCATATCGCTAAGCAGATGACAGAGGTTGGTGCCATAGAGCTGGCTTGACTGGCTAGCCATGCGGCTGGGGAAATCAGTTAGGCCAACGATGGTAACGCCGTCGTAGGTATAGATTTCACCGGGCTTCGTGACTTCGCAGTTACCACCCTGCTCAGCTGCCATATCCACAATCACCGATCCCGGCTTCATGCTCTCAACCATAGCCTGAGTAATAAGGCGGGGAGCCGGCTTACCAGGGATCAAAGCGGTGGTAATGATGATATCGACCTCTTTGGCCTGCTGCGCAAACAGCGCCATCTCTGCTTCAATGAACGCTTTGCTCATTACCTTGGCATAGCCACCTGAGCCGGTGCCATCTTCTTCAAAGTCAAGTTCGAGGAACTGCGCGCCCATGCTCTCAACCTGCTCTTTGACAATGGGTCGCGTGTCAAACGCGCGGACAATCGCCCCCAGGCTCTTAGCTGCACCAATCGCAGCCAGTCCAGCAACCCCAGCGCCAATCACCATCACCTTGCAAGGGGGCACTTTGCCAGCTGCCGTGATTTGTCCAGTAAAAAATCGGCCAAACTGATTCGCCGCTTCAATCACCGCTCGATAGCCGGCAATGTTTGCCATTGAGCTGAGCGCATCCATCTTTTGAGCGCGGGTGATGCGCGGCACGCTATCCATCGCCAGTGCGGTCACCTGCTTTTCGGCTAGCCGCTGTACCAGCTCAGCATTCTGCGCTGGCCAAATGAAGCTAATCAAGGTCTGTCCAGCTCGCATCAGATCAACTTCATGCAGATTGAGCTGCTGGTTTTGAGCGGGCGCCTGCACTTTGAGAATAATGTCAGCCTTGGCCCAAAGGTCTTGCGTACTGTCTGCAATGTCGCAGCCAGCTTGCCGATAGGCCTCATCCGAAAATTGAGCGGCAGCGCCTGCGCCAGGCTCAATCAAAACATCAAACCCCAAAGATTGGAGCTTTTTAGCCGTTGCCGGCGTAGCGGCTACCCGACGTTCGCCCTCAGCGATCTCCTTAGGAATACCCACTCGTTTTGGAGCAGAGCTTTGGTCTGCCTGCCCTTGATTGACAGCGTTTTTTTCAAGCGCAATGGTCATAGCCTATTTACCTTAGATTTAAGTTCAGTTGTGAAGAAAACCTGCGATTGAGCAGAACTCAGTTGAGGCACTACTTGCCGGCCTAGTGAGCCAGCTGTGAGTCAGCTCAGACTGGTTGCTGGCATGTTTCGCGAATACTCGGAGTGCAGTCACACTAACGCCTAACGGCCTGTTAACGGATGTTCTAAGCGGTGGGCCTTAGCCCGCAGTGGGCCTACCAGGCTGAGCTAATCTAAAACACCCTATTTGAAATGACAAGCTATTTGCTCATTTTGCTCATATCGACTGCTAAGCCATACTGACTTTTAACCGAGAAAACTCAACAGAGCAATCTTAGTGTTAAGACTTGCTCATATCGTGTTTTTTAGTTACGACAAACAAATTCCTTTGTAGAAGTATTTAATTTCATTTTGCCAATCGCGACTTCAGGCTGCGAAGTCTTTCTCAAGAAGCTTGATATTTTGTGACAAAACTCTATGGAAGTCTCCATCTTTAGCACTCAGCTAGCGACCTACGTTTAGTAAAGACGGATCGAACTCGCAAGATGTTTTATCACCGATCAAATCTAAAGTTTTGTAATAAATCGTGTGTTAGCCTGAAGCTATCTTGATTAAAGCTGAGTGGCACTTGCAAGAACTGGCCTATTACAGACGCGCTGGGCGACGCTGCGGTGTTAGTTCTTAAATTAGGTTGAGTCACCTAGCTAAAACGCTTTGAGGAGTGAATAAAGATGAATCGGTTTACCCGCTGGTGTCTATCTGGCTTTGCGATCGCGGCTGCCCTAGCCGCTGTCCCCACGCTACCGGGCGTGGCTCAAACAGGTCAGGGACTGACTCTGTTCGGCGGCGCTGATCCCGACCTGCGGCTGCCCTACCGCATCCAGTACAATACCCCCCGCAACACGCGCACTCGCCTGTTCTTGAGAGTGCCTAGCGATCACGTAGATCGAGCCATTTCAGACATTACTATTTCCTATCCAGAGGCGTTTGAGGAGTATAGCGGACGGTTCAACGTCGATGAGATCAAGGTGCATCTAGGTCGCGACGATCGCGGTCAAGAGCTAGCCGTCGATGAGGTGGTATGGGATACAGAAGCCAATCAGGTCGACATCTACTTTGTCGAAGATATCCCAGCTGACACCACCTTTACTGTGGTCATGTCTAGAACTCGCAACCCTAATCGGCCGCTGATGCAGTACTGGACGCTCAGAGCCCAGTCGCCTGGCGATGCGCTGTCATTCCCGGTTGGGGTTTGGAACCTGTCACTGGCCTACGAAACCAATCGGTAGCGTAAAAGTCGGGCAAAAATGCGGGTGGGCGCATATCAGTAGACCGTCTGTGCTATGATCATTCACCGTGCTTAAAGCGGCATCTGTTTTAAGAATGCGCTAAAGCCGTCGCTTGCAGCTCTAGGAGAGATATTATGACCAAACGCACCCTTGGCGGCACCTCACGAAAGCGTAAGCGCGTTTCGGGGTTTCGGACGCGGATGCGCACTAAGAATGGCCGCAACGTCATCAAGGCGCGACGCAGCCGAGGGCGGGCTCGTCTCGCAGTTTAATTCACTGATGCAGCTCTCGCATCGGTACGACAGCAGCATAGACCCGCCGCTTTTTGCCGATGTCCCTAGCTAGGCAGTATCGGCTTCGGTCTCCTAAAGCCTTCACCCAGGTTTACCGCGCCGGTAAGCGCGCTGGCGCTCGTTGCTTAGCTATTAAAGCGCTTAAACTGCCCGAGCAGGCTCAATCTGGCTGCTCGGGCAGTCGCTTTGGTATTTCAATTAGTCGCAAGGTGAGTAAAAAAGCGGTGGTTCGCAATCGGATTAAGCGTCAGATTCGAGCGGCGCTGCGATCGCTACTGCCGCAGGTACAGGCGGGGTGGCAGGTCGTCATTTCAGTGCGTTCTGCGGGAGCCGCGTGTCAATACGACGAATTTTTGCGAGAATTAGAAAAGCTATTGGCGAAGCTGGAGGTAATCGATGGGCGTCCGTGAGGAAGTTTACTACGAAGGTGGTCCCCACATTGGCGATTTAATTTTGAATGGGCTGCTGGCATTTACGGTGGTCTGCATTCCGCTGACGATCGGCGCAATTGTTCGAGCCATTTGGCTGCGATATCGCATTACCGATCGCCGCATATCGGTGACCGGCGGCTGGATGGGTCGCGATCGCACCGACATTATTTACAAAGAAGTTGCCAAGATTGTGACCGTACCTCGCGGCTTGGGTGCCTGGGGCGATATGGTTGTCACGTTAAAAGACGGCAGTCGTCTAGAGCTCAGAGCGCTCCCCAAGTTTCGTCAGCTCTACGAGCAAATGCTTGAGAAAGTCTCTGCCAAAGCCAAAGCAGCCAGCGGCGGCCTCGGTCGCTAGGCTTGAGCAGCGGAACTGAGCCGCGACTTTAGCCATGGCGAAGTCACAGCCATCTTCCGCAGCATTCAGATACAGTATTCATAATTTGCAATTTACAAAGCCGAACAATCAGGCAAGCGCGCATGGACTTTGGTATTGGATTTCTCACGAACAACATAATGTTGCCGATCCTAGATTTTTTCTACGGGATCGTGCCGAGCTATGGGCTGGCAATCGTGGCACTGACGCTGGTTATTCGCTTTGCCCTCTATCCGCTAAACGCAGGCTCTATTCGCAACATGCGGCGGATGAAGGTGGCCCAGCCGATGATGCAAAAGCGGGTCAAGGAAGTCCAGGAGCGCTATAAAGACGATCCAGCTAAAATGCAGGCCGAGATGGGTCAGGTTTACAAAGAGTTTGGCAATCCGCTAGCAGGCTGCTTTCCAGTGCTGCTGCAGATGCCGATTCTGTTTGCGCTGTTTGCCACGCTGCGAGGGTCGCCGTTTGCTGATGTCAGCTACCCAATCAACCTGCAGATCCTGCCGCAGGACAAAATTGAGCAGGTGCAGCCTCAGGTTTTCTCCAGCAAGCCAAATACGATTTACGTCTCTGATGGCAATCATTTTCCTGTCTCAGCCGTCTTGCCTAGCGGCACCCAGCTCGCCGTCGGAGAGCAAACGGACGTTCGCCTGCAGACGCCCGAGGGTCGACCGCTTGAGCAGCTAGCCGAGCAGTATGGTGACACAGACACACCCTTCGAGCCGCGCATTGAGGTAACCAAAGGCGAAAACCTGGTTGAGATAGACGATAGCGGTCGCATTACCGCTGTTGCGCCAGGAGATGCCACCGTTCAGGTAAAGGTGCCTGGTCTAGCCTCGAATAAAGGGTTTCTCTTCATTAAGGCGCTGGGTCGCGTTGGCGTGATGGGGCCTGATGGCGACATTCACTGGGATATCCTGGGAATGGTGCTGTTTTTCGGAGTGAGCCTCTACGTCAACCAGCTGCTGTCTGGTCAATCGGCAACCGACAATCCACAGCAGAACGTTGTCAATAAGATGACGCCCGTGCTGTTTTCTGGCATGTTTCTGTTTTTTCCGCTGCCGGCCGGCGTCTTGATGTATATGGTGCTGGCTAACGTCTTCCAGACAGCGCAGTCTTTTATCCTGTCGCGCGAGCCGCTGCCTGAAAATTTGCAGAAGCTCGTTGACGAAGAAAATGCCAAATCTGGCGATCGCGAGCAGCTTGCTTTTGAGCCAGGCGCAAAGAAAAGCGTTGCTTCAAAGTCTGGGGAGAAGGGCGCTAGTGCCAAGTCTGAGAAACCTACCAAAGCCAAGCGGGCTGAATCACGCAAGAATACCGGTAGCAAGAAGCGTTCGAGCGGGTCTAAAAAGCAAGTCTCGAAAAATTGACGTACCGCTGATAGCCTGTGAGCATCCATGCTGTCGGTGTGGTTGGTCCTGCTCAAAGCGCCCGAAGACAGATCGCCTAAAGATCGCCGATTGCCTACAGATCGCTGACCCAGTAATGTACCCATGTCGCTGAGATGAGTGAGCAACAAGAAAACAAAGGAGTTGAATGGCTCTCCCAGCTGATAGCGCTGCAGGGGCTTTCGGCAGACGTCAGCGCTCAGACGGTTGCAGACGAAGCGGGTGAGAGCAGCTGCTGGTTGACAATTGATCACAGCGACCTATCACAGCCTCAAATGGAGATGCTGCTAGGCCCTAAAGGAGCAGTCTTAGACGCCATTCAGTATCTGGCCAACACGATTCTCAACCTCGGTCAGTCTGCCGAGCAGCAGCAGGCCTATACGGTTGAGCTTGATGGCTACCGGCAGCGCCGCCAGGCAGAGCTAAAGTCGCTAGCTGACAATGCAGCTGAGCAAGCAAAAGCCACAGGCGAAGAATACGAGATTAGCGGCCTCTCTTCAGCAGAAAGGCGTCAGGTGCACACCTTCTTGAAGCCGTACGAAGAGTTAGAGACATTTAGCCGAGGCAAGGAACCCGATCGGCGGCTGGTCGTGCGGCTAGTCGAGTGAGGGTTCAAGCAGTGGTTTAGAAGGGCGACTAGGGTCGCACTGACAGGGCATGATACAACCAATCTATATTCCCCATCTTCAGAAGGCGCCCGATAAGACTCGCATTATTACCATTGATGAGTCGCTGCCCGAGTTGGAAACGCTCACACCGATCAAGGGGCGCTTGTCTGTGCAGCATCGCGGCAATTTCTTAGAGGTAGCGGCTCAGGCTGAGACGATTATGACGCTGTCCTGCCATCGCTGCCTGCAGAATTACAACAGTCGAATTAGCGTTAATACGTCGGAGTTTATCTGGCTACAGGAGCCGGAACTAGAAGCCTACGGCGTTGAGCGCGAGGTGGGCATTGACGATCTCATAGAGACGCTACCCCCGCAGGGGCATTTTGATCCAACCGCCTGGCTGTACGAGCAGTTTTGCTTGGCAATACCGCAGCGGCAGCTCTGCGATCAGGGCTGTCCTGGCATTGCTGCTGAGGCATCATCGGCATCCTCGACAGCGGAGGCGCTTGACCATCGCTGGTCGGCCCTGTCGGCCTTAAAGCAGCAGCTTTCTGACTAAGCTGGCAGGAGATTGCTGATGAGCTTTCTGGACGAACTCGGACTGTTAATACGCGCTCGCTACCCGGTCATCTATGTCCACACGCAGGAAGAGGAGCGAGCGGAGAGCGCGATCGCAGCCTGCGCGCAGCAAAACGGCAATCGCGGCGTTTACGTCTGGGATTTTGTCGACGGCTATCAGGGCAACGCTAACGACGCCGGCTTTGGTCGGCGGAATCCGCTGCAGGCGCTAGAGCTGATTGAAAAGCTAGCCGAAACCGCAGCGGCCATTTTTGTGCTGCGCGACTTTCATCGCTTTTTAGACGATATTGCCATTTCGCGTAAGCTGCGCAACCTCTCGCGGCGGCTGAAGGCGCAGCCTAAGAATATTATTCTGCTGTCCTCTGAGCTGACGCTGCCGACCGATCTCTCAGAGGTGGTGACCATTCTGGAATTTCCGCTGCCGTCGGTGGCTGACATTCGTACAGAGGTGACCGCCCTCTTTGGCGCTACCAGCACCCGCCTGAGCGAGCGAGCGATAGATGAGCTAGTGCGCTCCTGTCAGGGGCTTTCCATTGAGCGCATACGGCGGGTATTGGCGCGCGGCATTGCAGCCCACGGCGAATTTCGCGCCGAAGATATCGACCTGATTTTAGAAGAAAAGCGTCAGACCATTCGGCAGACGCAGATTCTAGACTTTTACCCTGCTAGCGAGCAAATCTCTGATATCGGCGGGCTAGATAACCTCAAAGACTGGCTGCTCAAGCGCGGCGGAGCGTTCTCAGAGCGCGCTCGGCAGTACGGGCTACCGCATCCGCGCGGGCTGCTGCTGGTTGGCATTCAAGGCACTGGTAAATCGCTCACAGCTAAGGCAATTGCCCATCACTGGCACCTGCCGCTGCTGCGCTTGGATGTTGGACGGCTGTTTGGCGGGCTAGTGGGCGAATCTGAGTCGCGCACGCGGCAAATGATTCAGATTGCTGAGGCGCTGGCCCCCTGCATCCTTTGGATTGATGAGATTGATAAGGCCTTTGCCGGTGGCGACAGTCGCGGGGATGCGGGCACGTCTAATCGGGTATTTGGCACCTTCATCACCTGGCTGTCGGAGAAGAGCTCGCCCGTATTTGTCGTAGCCACTGCCAACAATATTCAATCGCTGCCGCCAGAAATGATGCGGCGCGGCCGCTTCGATGAAATTTTCTTCGTTGGCCTACCTAGCCAAGAGGAGCGCAAAGCCATTTTCTCGGTGCATTTGAGCCGGCTGCGACCTTCAAGCTGCGATCGCTACGATATCGAGCGGCTGGCCTATGAAACGCCCGACTTTTCTGGCGCTGAAATCGAGCAGGTAATTGTTGAGGCCATGCATATTGGCTTCAGCCAAGACCGCGACTTCACGACAGACGATGTTTTAGAAGCCGCCAGTCAGCTCGTGCCGCTGGCGCGCACCGCCAAAGACCAGATTGAGGCCTTGCAAGCCTGGGCAGCGTCGGGCCGGGCGCGGCTTGCCTCCCGACGTTCAATGCTGAGCAGCCGCATTCAGCAGCAGTTTGAATCTTGAAGCTGGCTTGGAAAACTGTCCTGATCCAAGCTGTGAAAATAAGGTATAACCGTGAAAATAAGGTATAACCATAGGGCAATCGTTATCGAGCAATCGATTGAGTCTATCGATTGGGTCTCTAGCCAATGACAATCCAAACTTTTGTTCTCAGGCTTATGAAGGTAGTCGCAGGGCTCTTTCTAGCGCTTTTAATGCTTTCGCTAGCCGGCGCAGCCACCGCCAAATACTTCATTACGCGGCTATCGGAGCTGCCTGAGCGACCTGTTTTTGATAACGATGCGCCGATTCAGCCAGAGGCGACCGCCCCTAGCCCCGCTGCTCAGACGGTCGCTGAACCAGAGCCCGCACCGGAACCGGCCCAGTCAGCCCCTGCTGACGAACTTTATCAGGCAGTCGTCATCTATCCAGACGGGCTAATCATGCGCGCCGGCCCTGGCACGGATCACGAGCAGACTGGCGGCGTTGCCTTCGATCAGACGCTGTCTGTCTTAGCCGAAGACGCTGGCTGGCTCAAGATCAAGACTCAGGGCGGTCGGACCGGCTGGGTCAAAGGCGGCTCAAACACCAAGCGACTTGACTAAGCGGCGCATGAGGAACGGTTGTAAAGAAAGCTCTCTTAATTTGAATCTTCTTTACAGAATGCGCGATCGCACTCAAAGCTAACCGACTCGAATGATAGCTTGTTTTGGATAAAATCAAGCAGTTTCTCGAGCCGCTATGCATAACGTTCAAAAAGACTGGCTCAGCGCGATCGCAACGGCTGCGCTAGGGGCCGGTATCATCACAACATTTGCCGTCAGCCAGGGGCAAAATCCGTTTGTGGGGCTAAGTATTACCGCTTTTGCCGCAGGCGTAGCCGTGATTATCGACCACTTCTTTCTATAAACCCAGACGCTGTTCGCCTCTGTATGGCTGCCATAGCCGCCTTCGGCAAAAAAGCAGGAACTGCCTGGGCAGCTCCTGCTCAAATATCTGACCTTCTGAACTATCTCTAATCCGGGCTGGCCGAAGCGCTCAGCTAACCACCTCGGCTTTAGCAAACTAGCTCAGAGCCTCTAGGTAGTCGCGAATGCGATTACGGCGCTTGGGCTGGCGCAGCTTCTGCAGCGCCTTTGACTCAATTTGCCGCACCCGCTCACGCGATAGCTCTAGCGTACGGCCAATTTCAGCCAGCGAATAAGGAACTCCGTCCCCTAGCCCAAACCGCAGGCGAATGACCTCTTGCTCGCGGTTGGTTAAGTCGGCCAGCAGGTGGTGCAGATCGCGGCGCAGCGACTCTCGAGTCAGCAGCTCTTCGGGCGATAGATCTTCAGTTTCCAGCAGATCGCCCAGTTCGGTATCGCGCTCTTTACCGACCTTGGTTTCGAGAGAAACGGCCTTGGGCACCTTGAGCAACACTTCTCGCACCTGAGGCGCCGTCATTTCTAGCTCTTTAGCGATATCTTCAACCGTAGCGGTGCGCCCCTTTTCCTGCGAAATTTTACGCTGCGCTTTTTTGATCTTGTTGAGCTTTTCAGTAATGTGCACCGGCAGGCGAATGGTGCGACTCTGCGTCGCGATCGCGCGGGTAATGCCCTGACGAATCCACCAGTAGGCGTAGGTGCTAAAGCGATAGCCTTTGGTTGGGTCAAACTTTTCTACTGCCCGCTCAAGTCCCAGCGTGCCCTCTTGAATCAGATCGAGCAGCTCCAGTCCCCGGTTCTGATATTTCTTCGCGACCGACACCACCAGGCGCAGGTTGGCCTTAATCATGTGCTCCTTGGCGCGAATTCCTTCCGTTTGAG
>JAAHIA010000270.1 GCA_010671975.1 Leptolyngbya sp. SIO4C1
CGACAGGACTTCATCAGCACTGCACCCACTGAGGTTGACTATGTTGCGGTCTCGCCGGTGCAAATTATTTCAGTGGCTACTTCGCTCATTCCATTCTTGGAGCACGATGACGCCAACCGAGCGCTGATGGGCTCTAACATGCAGCGCCAGGCAGTACCTTTGCTGCGCCCGGAGCGTCCCCTCGTTGGTACGGGTCTAGAAGCTCAGGCAGCGCGCGACTCGGGCATGGTGATTATTAGCGATATCAATGGTGAAGTTTCCTACGTAGACGCTAAGCATATCCGGGTACGCTCTACTGAGGGCAAAGAGTACGTTTACGAGCTGCAAAAGTATCAGCGCTCCAACCAAGACACCTGCCTCAATCAGCGTCCGCTCGTTTTTCAGGGCGATCAGGTAGTGGCCGGACAGGTCTTGGCAGACGGTTCAGCCACTGAGGGCGGCGAAATTGCTCTAGGCCAGAACGTGCTGGTGGTTTACATGCCCTGGGAAGGCTACAACTATGAAGACGCTATCTTAATTAGCGAACGACTGGTTTATGACGATGTTTACACATCAATTCATATTGAAAAATATGAAATTGAAGCGCGTCAAACTAAGCTTGGTCCTGAAGAAATCACGCGCGAAATTCCTAACGTGGGTGAAGATGCCCTGCGTCAGCTAGATGAAACCGGCATTATTCGCATCGGTGCCTGGGTTGAATCAGGCGACATTCTAGTCGGCAAGGTCACTCCCAAAGGAGAATCCGATCAGCCTCCTGAAGAAAAGCTGCTCCGCGCCATCTTTGGTGAGAAAGCGCGCGATGTGCGCGACAACTCGCTGCGGGTGCCCAACGGTGAAAAGGGTCGAGTCGTCGACGTGCGCGTCTTTACTCGAGAGCAGGGAGACGAGCTGCCGCCCGGCGCGAACATGGTAGTGCGGGTCTACGTCGCTCAAAAGCGCAAGATTCAGGTTGGCGATAAGATGGCTGGGCGTCACGGCAACAAGGGCATTATTTCGCGCATTTTGCCGATTGAAGACATGCCCTACCTGCCCGACGGTACGCCCATCGATATCGTGCTCAATCCGCTCGGTGTGCCTTCGCGGATGAACGTCGGTCAGGTGTTTGAATGCCTGCTAGGGTGGGCCGGCGAAAACTTAAATGCGCGATTCAAGATCACGCCGTTCGATGAAATGTACGGCGATGAAACCTCAAAAAATACGACGCATGGCAAGCTGCAAGATGCTGCCGCCGCCACTGGTAAGCCCTGGGTATTCAATCCAGAAGATCCTGGCAAGATTCAGCTGTATGACGGGCGTACGGGCGATCCCTTCGATCGGCCAGTCACGGTCGGCAAAGCCTATATGCTGAAGCTGGTTCACCTCGTAGACGATAAGATTCACGCCCGCTCGACCGGACCGTACTCACTGGTGACGCAGCAGCCGCTAGGCGGTAAGGCGCAGCAGGGCGGTCAGCGCTTTGGCGAAATGGAAGTCTGGGCGCTGGAGGCCTTTGGCGCTGCCTATACCCTACAAGAGCTCTTGACGGTCAAGTCAGACGATATGCAAGGGCGTAACGAAGCGCTGAATGCGATCGTCAAAGGCAAAGCTATTCCTCGTCCGGGTACGCCCGAATCTTTCAAGGTGCTCATGCGCGAGCTGCAGTCGCTTTGCCTAGACATTGCGGTTCACAAGCTCGAAACCCAAGAGGATGGCACCAGCCGCGATGTGGAAGTCGATCTGATGTCCGATCCCACCAATCGACGCACGCCGTCTCGTCCCACCTATGAGTCCATCTCTCGTGAAGAAGTAGCAGAGCCTGTCGAAGAATAGCAGCTGCTCAGCTAGCGCCTAGAGCTGTTTGCTCTAGGCGACGTTTCTCAACCTAGTGCAGCGCATCATTAATCAAGGAAGCAAGAAGAATGCCGAAGTTAGAACAGCGGTTTGACTACGTCAAAATTGGATTGGCTTCTCCGGAGCGAATTCGTCAGTGGGGGGAACGGACTCTGCCGAACGGCATGCTGGTTGGCGAAGTGACCAAGCCTGAGACTATTAACTACAGAACGCTCAAGCCAGAAATGGACGGGCTGTTTTGTGAGCGCATTTTTGGCCCAGCCAAAGACTGGGAGTGCCACTGTGGTAAGTATAAGCGCGTGCGCCACCGGGGTATCGTCTGCGAGCGATGCGGCGTTGAGGTCACCGAGTCTCGGGTGCGGCGTCACCGCATGGGCTATATCAAGCTAGCTGCGCCAGTAGCGCATGTTTGGTATCTCAAAGGCATTCCTAGCTACATTGCTATTTTGCTGGACATGCCGCTGCGCGACGTTGAGCAGATTGTTTACTTCAATGCCTACGTTGTCCTTGATCCGGGCAATGCCGATAGCCTCAGCTACAAGCAGCTGCTCAGCGAGGATCAGTGGATCGAAATCGAAGACCAGCTCTACGACGAAGATTCCAACCTAGTTGGCATCGAAGTTGGTATTGGTGCAGAAGCCCTACAGCAGCTGCTGCAGGATCTCGATCTAGAAACCGAAGCTGAAAAGCTGCGAGAAGAAATCGCCGTTGCCAAAGGGCAAAAGCGTGCCAAGCTGATTAAGCGGCTGCGCGTCATTGACAACTTTATTGCTACGGGGTCTCGCCCAGACTGGATGGTCTTGGACGTAATTCCGGTGATCCCACCCGATCTGCGGCCGATGGTACAGCTTGATGGCGGCCGATTTGCTACCTCTGACCTCAATGACCTGTATCGTCGCGTAATCAACCGCAATAATCGACTGGCGCGCCTGCAGGAGATTCTGGCCCCTGAAATTATTGTTCGCAACGAAAAGCGAATGCTGCAGGAGGCCGTTGACGCCCTGATTGACAACGGGCGCAGAGGGCGAACGGTGGTTGGGGCTAACAATCGTCCTTTGAAGTCGCTATCTGACATTATCGAAGGTAAGCAGGGGCGCTTCCGGCAGAACCTTTTGGGTAAGCGGGTTGACTACTCTGGCCGTTCAGTTATCGTGGTGGGTCCCAAGCTCAAGATTCACCAGTGCGGCCTGCCTCGAGAAATGGCCATCGAACTCTTTCAGCCTTTTGTGATTCATCGCTTGATTCGGCAGGGATTGGTCAACAACATCAAAGCTGCCAAAAAGCTGATTCAGCGAAACGACGCCAGCGTTTGGGAGGTGCTTGAAGAAGTCATCGAGAGCCATCCCGTCCTACTCAACCGAGCGCCTACGCTCCACCGTTTAGGGATTCAAGCATTTGAGCCAATTCTGGTAGAAGGGCGCGCCATTCAGCTACATCCGCTCGTTTGCCCAGCCTTTAATGCCGACTTCGATGGTGACCAGATGGCAGTTCACGTACCGCTATCGCTGGAATCGCAGGCAGAGGCACGGCTGCTGATGCTGGCCTCTAATAACGTGCTGTCGCCGGCTACCGGACGGCCAATTATCACGCCAAGCCAGGATATGGTTCTAGGCTGCTACTATCTCACTGCTGAGAATCCCTATCAGCAGGAAGGGTCCGGACAGTACTTTGCCAATATGGACGATGCGGTGGTTGCCTATGAGCAGGGCATTGTTGGCCTACATGCCCATATTTGGCTGCGATTTGACGGGTCAGTTGAGACCGACGAAGCCGATGATGTGCCAGTTGAGGTCAATCAAAACGAAGACGGTGGCACCACAAAACTATTCAAGTTTCGACGAGTTCGGGAAGATTCTGAAGGCAATTTGATTTCACAATACATTCAGACGACGCCCGGTCGCATCATCTACAACAAGACGATTCTCAATGCGCTAGCAGGCTAAGGCACAGGCTGTGGGCTTACCAGCATACGGCTCACAGCTAAATGCTTTCAGCGCTCATCGCCAATACATTCAATACAGCAACCGCACGATAGGGATAAAAACTAGCATGGCAGATCGAGGCCCCGAACAAGCTCAGCCGATTATGTTCCGTAATCGCACCATTGATAAAAAGCAGCTCAAGAATTTGATGTCTTGGTCATTTGCCCATTATGGAACGGCGCGTACCGCGCAGATGGCAGATGAAATCAAAGATCTTGGCTTTAGATACGCAACTCGCGCCGGTGTTTCCATCAGCGTTGAAGATTTGCAGGTTCCCCCCAGCAAGCGAGCGCTGCTAGCCGCTGCTGAAGACGATATTCGCACGACTGAAGAGCGCTATACTCGCGGCGAAATTACTGAGGTTGAGCGATTTCAGAAAGTCATTGACACTTGGAACGGCACCAGCGAAGAGCTCAAGGATGAAGTTGTTCGCAACTTTAAGCTGAACAATCCGCTGAACTCTGTCTACATGATGGCGTTCTCAGGTGCTCGAGGTAATATCTCTCAGGTGCGCCAGCTAGTGGGGATGCGCGGCCTGATGGCGAATCCGCAGGGCGAAATTATCGACCTGCCGATTAAAACCAACTTCCGCGAAGGGCTCACCGTAACTGAGTATGTCATTTCCTCCTACGGTGCACGCAAAGGCCTAGTCGATACGGCGCTGCGAACGGCCGACTCTGGCTATTTGACTCGTCGTTTGGTAGATGTCTCTCAAGATGTCATCATTCGAGAAATTGACTGCGGCACCGAGCGCGGTATCCCGCTGAGCAGTATGACAGATGGTGATCGGGTGCTGATTGCGCTGGAAGATAAGCTGGTAGGCCGCGTTCTCGTCGAAGACGCACTCCACCCTGAAACCGGTGAGGTCGTCATTGAGCGCAATCAGCCAATTTCGCCTGAGATTGCTAAAAAAGCCGCTAAGGCCGGTGTTGAGCGGGTGATGGTCCGTTCCGCCTTGACCTGTGAAGCGGCGCGTTCCGTCTGTCAGCACTGCTATGGCTGGAGTTTGGCTCATTCGCACATGGTCGATCTGGGTGAAGCCGTAGGTATTATTGCGGCGCAGTCAATTGGCGAGCCTGGAACGCAGCTGACGATGCGAACGTTCCACACGGGTGGAACCTTCACCGGTGAGATGGCGCCCCAGATTCGAGCCAAGATTGCCGGTCAGCTGAAGCTTCCCAAGCAGCTGCGCAGCCGTGCGTTCCGGACCCGTCATGGGGAAGATGCTTTAGTGATTGAGTCCAATGCTGAAGCGGTGATTGAGGGCAGCGGCAAGCCGCAAAAGTTCTCGCTGCCGCAGGGCTCTATTCTATTTGCTCACGAGGGAGAGCCGCTGGCGGTGGGTCAGCTAATTGCTGAGCTGCCAACCAGCGGTCGTGTTCGTAAAGTTACCGAAAAAGCGAGTAAAGACGTTACTTCCGACCTTTCAGGAGAAGTCCTATTTTCAGGGTTAGTTCAGGAAGAGAAGAAAGACCGGCAGGGCAATACGACTCGCTTAGCTCAGAGAGGCGGCCTGCTGTGGGTACTGTCTGGAGAAGTGTATAACCTCCCCCCTGGAGCGGAGCCGGTGGTTAAAAACGGCAACCAGATTGAGGCCCAAGGTATCTTGGCCGAAACCAAGCTGGTGACCGAACGCGGTGGCATCGTTCGTCTGCCAAACAAAGAAGATGGTAAAGGCGGACGAGAAGTTGAAATCATCACGGCTTCGGTGCTGCTAGACCAGGCGCAGGTCGAGATGGAAAGCGGCCAAGGGCGCGAGCACTACTTCATTGAGACATCTCATGGGCAGCGCTTTTCGCTGATTGCCACACCTGGCACTAAGGTCTCTAGCGGACAGGTTGTGGCTGAGCTGGTCGATGACACCTATCACACTCAGACGGGCGGCATCATCAAGTTCTCTGGGGTCGAAGTTGCAAAGCGCGGCAAGGCCAAGCAGGGATATGAGGTAACTAAGGGCGGTACGCTGCTGTGGATTCCGGAGGAGTCTCACGAAGTTAACAAGGATATCTCGCTGCTGCTGGTGGAAGACGGTCAGTTTGTAGAAGCAGGTACAGAAGTTGTAAAAGATATCTTCTGTCAGACCAGCGGCGTGGTTGAGGTAACTCAGAAGAACGATATCTTGCGCGAAATCGTCATTAAGCCGGGTGATATTCACATGGTGGATACGCCGGATGATGTGGCTGGCAAGGACGGCGTCTTAGTCAGCGCTGGTGAGACAGTGATGCCGGGGGTAACCGCCGAAGATCTGCGCTATGTAGAATATGTTGAAACGCCTGAAGGGGCTTCTTTGCTGCTGCGCCCGGTGCATGAGTTTGAGGTACCTGACGAGCCGTCTATTCCTAGCCAAGATTCAGTCAGCGACAGCGGCGACAATTCGATTCGGCTGCGAGCAGTGCAGCGCATCTTCTTCAAAGATGGCGATCGCGTTAAGTCCGTTGAAGGCTTAGAACTGCTGCGGACGCAGCTAGTGCTGGAAATCAACGAAGAAGCAACTCAGCTAACAGCTGATATCGAGCTCGCGCCTGATGCCGAAGATAGCGACATCATGCGGCTGCAGCTAGTAATTCTAGAGTCGCTGGTGATCCGGCGCGATGTGGCCGCCGATCAAACTCAGGGTAGTACACACACGCGACTCTTGGTCGAAGATGGTCAGGAAATTGAACCGGGTGCGGTGGTTGCTCGCACTGAAATCCAGTGTAAAGAAGCAGGAGAGGTGCGGGGCATCCGCGAAGACGTTGAAGCCATTCGACGGATTCTCGTGGTGCGCGATGCCGATCGGATTGCGGTTAACATTGCCGGCAAGTCGCCTGTGGTCAAGGTTGGCGACCTGATTGTCGATGGCCAAGAGGTCGCTGCAGGCATCGTCACTGAAGAATCGGGGCAGGTTGTCGCAGTCAAAGACGAGACGGTGGTGCTGCGGCTAGCGCGCCCCTACCGCGTCTCGACCGGTGCCGTACTGCACATCGAAGATGGCGATTTGGTACAGCGCGGCGATAACCTGGTGCTGCTGATCTTTGAGCGCGCCAAGACCGGCGATATTATCCAGGGTCTGCCTCGGATTGAAGAACTGCTAGAAGCGAGAAAGCCCAAAGAAGCCTGCATTTTGGCAGAGCGTCCAGGCACGGC
>JAAHIA010000271.1 GCA_010671975.1 Leptolyngbya sp. SIO4C1
TCTTGACGGCACACGACTGTATAAATTTTATACAGTCGTGTGCCGTCAAGGGTGCCGCCGCCGCTGTTCCCTCCTCTATAACAACAACTTATGCAACAACTTGAGCCCAAAACAATAACTCTGTTGTCGCCCATAATGTATATATAGCAATACTTTTGAGTGTTTTATTATCTGTTAATAGCAGTAACAATGCACCGCTCTTTTTGTCGCCACAACTACCTATTCTTAACTACCTATTCTGCATAAGAACCGCATAAAACGCTGCAGCCTTTGTCTAGAGAGGCTTTCAGACATTGTGCAACAAACAGACGCAACGCCAGCACCAAGATCGGCTTTATCTACAACTATCTATACATTAGAAATCTGTATGAGTGTGTATAGATACTACCATTTCCCCGTAACTACGGACACGCCCCTTCTACCAACTGCGGCGCCGGCGCCGGCTGCCGCCCGCAATGCCATAACTATCTATACATTTAGTAAGTGTAGAAGGATGCTGCCAGGAAACGAGATCGCGCCGGTGGGGGCGGCTGAAGTGTAGCCAGCAAATTCTGAGCACTGGCTACAGGTTTTCGACTGGGTGCGCCGGTGGGGGAGGGAGGGGCGATCGCGTTTTGACCGGTCCAGCTGCAGGCTGCTGACTTTCTAGGCATCGCCACCGACTGACGCGGGCATTCAGCACTCGCTATTCGCTCGGCTGCTCAGCGCCCATCAGTGCGGCTAGGGCCTGGCAAGGCGCGATCGCAGCTCTGACGACTGGCTTAGGTCTGGCGGTGGCCAACGGGCCAGGTGCAAGGTTAGGGCCGCTGGCAAAGTGCGATCGCGCTTTTGCTGGAGCAGCTGGCAAGCTCAGGCGTGCTGATGATGCCGCCCCGCTCGCTACGCTCGTATGCCCCTCGCGGCTGCGCCGCTGGGGTTAATAGATCGGTAGTCCAAACTCGTATATTGGCTTTCTATAACCCCTAATTACGAGTTTGGACTACGGCCCTAGAATGTCCGCTGTGTATGGGCTATGCAAGTTCGGACTACCGATTCTGAGCAGCTATTCGTGGCGCTGGGGCTCGGTCGACGGGGAAGTGCGATCGTTTGGTGGGGAAGGTGGGAGCGGGGGCTGCTGTGAGGAGGGGTGGCAGCACTATACGGGTGGTGCAAGATCGGGGAGCTGGGAGCTTGTGGTCAGTCTGCTACTACTCGGTCTGCACACGCTTTCCAGAAACACGGTCACTTTTCATGACACTACTTCATAAATAGAACCCCTTTCGCCTGAATCCTTTGCCCAATAAACTTTTTACCTTATTCAAAACGGCCAGATTTCATGGCACTCTATACCCGTTCCTTACCGCCAGCTTTCATGACACTGCTTCATAATCTGACCAAAATCCCTCTATTCCACTTATAGCAACCCTTTTAATACTGAACCACGCGGCCAGTTTTCGTGAGATCACGGTCAGTTTTCGTGACACTCGACACCATCGCAAACAGCACCACTAGCAGCTCAAATTTACTAGCGCCCAAACAGCCGAATCGACAGCCAGAGGATATCTTGCCGTCTGCAAGGACTCAGCAGCGCCCCATCACCAGGGCTAGGCTCGCCGGTATCAACACTGACCAACTCCAGCCGTAATCAGCAGCAGACAGGTCGCTAGCAGCCTTGTTCCGAGGCAGTGTCCCGATCGCTATGTTTCATACACTCGATCTGAAAGCAAAAGCTAGACCGAAAGCTTTTCACTCTCGGTCTAGCAGTATGGGCTGAGGATCACCCTTACTCCAATGCTAAAAAGTGTAGATAGTCAGTGTAGATAGTTATTGCGAGGCAGTTTATGTGCTAGTTGCGTTGGCCTCAGGCTCTCCGGCAGAGAATCGCATTGCCCCACAGCAGCATCAACACAGGGTTAACCACCTTTACCGCATTCACCACCGGCACTCAATAACGACGCTTCAGTCTCTCTATACCCCACTCCCGATTCTGGCTCTGGAGACGGCGCAGGCTGTGAGGTAGAGATGGTCACCTACATAGCAGGCTATTTGACCATATAGCAGTCAATGAACTAGTTGCGATCGCATTTTCCGTTAGCAGGTACGGTCTAGTTGCGATCGCATTTTCCGTCAGCAAGTACGTTGACGTCAGCCTCTCCGCTGGAGCATCGCATTCCTCCCCAGCAGCGTCACAGGGCCATCCGGCGATTGGTAGCTCCAGCCACAAGGCTACCCTTGGCCAACCGGCCTCTACCGCTAAAACAGGATTCCTCCAGGGCTTCACCACTCGTGCTCACCGTCAGCAGCAGACCATTTGACTGACCAGCGAGGATTTCTCTTGCTCCAGTTCGAAAAGTGTAGATGTTGAGTCAGTTGCGATCTCATTTTCCGCCAGTAGGGGAGATCGCATTTTCTGCCAGCAGGTGCGTTGGCGTTAGCCTCTCCTAATGGATCGATTCATAGCGCAATGGACAATGATATCCGTCTCAAACCGCAATCGATGATGTTTCCTTTTTCTGGGCCACCTGCAATACACCTTGAGCCATGTCTTGAGCAGCTATGTCTGCCAGCAACTGCCAATCCTCTTCGGTGAACAGGCTTGAGAACAGGGCAACTACTTGCGATCTCAATGCCCTTTCTGCCATCGGCAAATGCTGATCATCTTCTGCTACCAGGGCATCTAGCCACGCTTCCTGCTCTGGCGTTAGCTGCTTTAGATGTCGTCGCACCACTCGTCGCGCTTCAGTGTAAACTGCCTCAAAACTCAGACCCAGACCCCAGGACTCCAACCACTGGCATAGCTCCGGCATTAAAATCGACTGAATTCGCATCTGACGCCGCATAATTCTAATGTCTTCGGGCGACATTGATTTCAGAGCCTCAACATAGGGTTCCATCCTCGGCCCAGCTTCGATCCAGCCATCATCTTCAGGATCATCGATTTCATTCAGCCACTCGTCACCAACACACAGGTCCAGCAGGTTGCCTGTCTTAGCCAATTGCTCAGCGAGCTTTTGATCATCCATCGGTCAATGTCCTTGCAATAATTGACTCATGACTGGAGAGCCCCATACTCGAAGTATACCAAGCCATCTTTTTCCGGATCGGGGCCATAGTCAGGCATGTTCAGCCTATGGTAAAACCCCTCAACAGCAGGCAACGAATGCAGCCCAACCCGGCCACGATAGCCCAGCTCAACACTACGTTGGCGGGAAAATAGCAACAATAGACGACCTACGCCTTTTATCCAAGGAGGTTGCTCTATATCGGCACGATTCCAAGGGGCTGAGGCAATTGCCTCGATATATACCAGCCGCCACCGCTGGGGTAGCTGAGAACGATGCCACTGGGTCTCGATAAAAATGAGCCCCTGGCTCAGGCCATCCACATCCAGAGAGTAAGCTTCATAGCGCTCCTGTTGTTGAGACTGGTTCAGCTTGTAGTCCCATATCCATCCAGCATCGGGTTGATTAGCCGCCCTGAGAATCGGCTTCCAAATGTCTTCGACGTCCTCGAAGTGGCGCTGCTCCATCGGCACAATGAGCCCTTCTACAATCTGCCCACCACTGGTAATTAGCTGAATAGCTCTGACCATGACAAGGCAAAACTCAGACAAATTTACCCAATCATCATAGGGCATTTGTATTATTAAGGCTGAGCAAAAGCAGGCTGAGCTTGTTGTTCAAGAATTGCGATCGCAACTACTGCCAACGTTACAAGCCCCCGATGCTTCAGAAATTTCATTACTCATCAACTGCTCCAACTCCATTGCAATCTGCCCCTGCACAACTATTGTCTCGTCGTAGCGGGCTTGCAGGTCGCTGGTCTGCTGCCAAACTCTCAGCATCGTCACCGTATTGCCCTGCCTAGTCCGATAGGCAGACTCCAGCACCGCCTGCTGAAGCTGCTGAGTCTCTATCTGCAATGCCAAAAGCCCCAGCTCTCTTTCTAAACGCTCATACGCCAGCACTAGCTCTATCACCTCACGAGCCTGCGCCTCAGCTACTTCCTCACGTCGTCGCACTAGGTCAGCTGCTTGAATTTCTAAATCTGCGATCGCAATCCATCACGCCCGATCCACCGCAAACAGACCCACGACAGCCCCACTAGCAGCTCAAATTCTCTAGCGCCCAAACCAGCCGGATCAACAGCCAGAGGGTATCTTGCCGTCTGTAAGGACTCAACAGTACCCCATCACCAAGGCTAAGCCACAGGCATCAACACTGACCAACTCTAGCCGTAATCAGCAACAGGCAGGGTACTAACAGCCCCGTTTCGAGGCAGTGTCCCGATCGCTACGTTCCATACACTCGATCTGAAAGGCTGGCAAATTCAAAAGTATAGATAGTTAGTATAGATAGTTGTTGCGAGGCAGTTTATGTGCCATTTGAGATCGCACCTGCTGGTGGAAAGTGCGATCTCATTTCCCACCAGCAGCACCAACCTGCTATAGGACCACTATGCTATCGGCAGCATCAACACAGGGTTACCCATCCTCGCCGCCTTCACCACAGACATCTACCACCAACACAGACCGCCTTCAGGGCTTAATTATTTGGGTGTCACCTAGACAAACAGGCCATTTGACTAACCAGCGGAAATTGCCCTCGCTTCGATTATGGTGAGTGCAGATAGTGGCTGTGTCAGTTGCGATCGCATTTTCCAACCAGCAACATCAACACAGGGTAACCACCTTAACCATCGGCCTCTATCGCCAAAACAGAACTCCATCAGGCTTTACTATTCATGCCCACCATAAGCAGCAGACCATTTGACTGACCGGCGAGGAGTACCCTTGCCCTGATTCTGATGAATATGGGGTACTGCAAGCGTAGCTGCTATAAAGTGCCATAAGCTCGAAAGCACTGCTATACAAGGGTTTTAAATTAGTTCAAAAGAACTGATTTTCTGAAAAAAATTCAGATTTTTCCTGCTTGCTCAACGAGTTTAGGTTGTTTCAGGCTTCGCCTTTACCCTTATGGCACTTTGTGACAGCTACGCTTGCACTAGGCCTTATAAAACGACTGTGTAGCAGGCATTTTGGCCTTTTACAATGTTGTTACATATTCTGCTACTTGCGACAACAGCTTTCTATCTTATATCTATATACACTATATTTTTCACTGTTTTAGCCCCCAAAAACGCCAAGATTCACGTTATTCAAGGCTTTCAGGCTATGACAATGTCAATAACAGCAACTGCATACACATCAGAGACGCCTATAGAGTGTAGAATGTTATCCGGTGACGGCGACGGGCGCGGCGGCAGTGCGATCGCGCCGGTGAGGCTGCTGAAGTGTAGCCACTAAATCCTGAGCACTGGCTACAGGCTACAGGCTTCGACCGATCGCGCCGGTGGGGACGGCAAGGTGAGATCGCAGTTCGACCAGCTTGGATCTGGCAAGATGCAGCTAGGGTCTGAAGGGTGCGATCGCATTTCTGACGACTGGCTTAGGTGCTCGCGAGCAGATGTGGCCGTCTCGACTAACAGCGCGGCTAAATCCTGAAAGATGCGATCGCATTTCTGGACGGCTTAGGTTTGCCCGTGGCCGACTGCTCAGCTGCTAGCGGCTGAGCTCTACCCCGCTCGCTGCACTCGGCAGTCCCTCGCGGCGCAGCCGCGAGGGACTGCCTCAACTGTCACAGAAGGTTGAGCTTCACAGGCTAGCTTCCACCTTATTCCATAGGGGTTTTAGAGCTTATAGAATAAGGCAGCAGTTTTGAGCTGCAGATTGACACAGTAGTTCTGTCTGCACGGCGTTGAGTAGACAGAACTTTGATGGCGCGATGCGGCTGGCTGCTATTCGTGTCGCTTTTGTAAATGGGCTGAGGAAGTGCCAGGAATGAAAGCGCGATCTCGCGGCTCGGTAGGTAGGATGGGAGGCTGCTGAAACATCGTCAAAGGCATTGCTGGGGAATTGCCAGCGCGATACAGCCTTTGCTCTTCTAGAAAATGCACTCACAGAGCTAGGCAGATGTAATCTCTAACGGCGACAGCTTTGTACTATCGAACCGTTGCCGAGCCTGCCAAAGCGAATACTGGTTCTGCATAGTTAGCCAGCTTTCAGGGGTGCGACCTAGCACAATATGCAGCCGCAGAGCCATCTCCTCAGATACACGCATTTTGCCATTGAGCAAGCGGGTTACCGTCGAAGGGTTGACATCTAACTTTTCAGCTAATGTCCTAGCCGAGATACCAGCAGGCTCTAAATAAACAGTGCTAATAAACTCGCCTGGGTGCATAGGATTGTGCATCATCATTAGTGATAATCCTCATAGTTCAAACCGTAGACATGACCGTCTGAAAATTCAAACGTCAGCCGCCAGTTGCCGCTGACCGAAATTGACCAACTCTGAGCGCGATCACCCTTAAGAGGATGTAACTTGTACCCAGGTAAATCCATATCACCAATCTCTTGAGCCGATTCTAAAGCAGTTAGCTGCTGCCTCAGCTTGTTTTCATGCTCCGCCTGAATGCCCGCAGTACTACCAGACTCAAAAAATTTTCTGAGCCCCTTGTGCTTAATCGTCTTGATCATAAACCGATGATTCGTGATGCGCAACATGCATCATATACCATCAGCGACATAACCTCTCATGAACAATCAACTATCCACGTCAACACGTTAGAAGAGTTGCACTCTAGAAATGTCAACACATTAGAAAAATTAAAAAGTGTAGATGGTTGCCGTGTGGCCGTCAACGTATTAGTTGCGTTGGCGTCAGCCTCTCCTGCGGAGAATCGCACTTTCCAACAGCAGGTGAGATCGCATTTCCCAACAGCAGCATCAATCTGCCATAGGACCACTATGCTTGCTACCGGCAGCATCAACACAGGGTTACCCACCTTCGCCGCCTTCACCACCGACCGACCTCTACCAATGGTGCTCACCATACAGCAAGCCATTTGACCGATCAGCGAAGGCTAACCCT